>VGRA01000001.1 GCA_016875515.1 Deltaproteobacteria bacterium
GAGTGTGGGGCGTACGCTTGCCGGGGGGAGGCGTGTGCGGCCGGGTGCGTCACCGCGGCCGAGTGCAGCGCCGATTCCGTCTGCGAAGCCGGCCAGTGCAGCCCCGCGCCCATCCAGTCCGGGGGCTGCAGCGGGACGGGCGGCGGGCCCGAGACGTGGCTTGCACTGCTGGGGGCGCTGTGGGCGGACGGACGGAAGAGGCGCCGAAGCCCGGGCTGAACGCAGGTCTATCTTTCCCGGCCTGGTTCGAGAGGCCAACTGGAGATCGCCGTGTCCCAAGACCCATTCGCCACTGCCCCCCTCACCCTGCGCTTCCTCGACGAGGCCACCGAGCGCGCCTACTAGGCGGCGTGGAGCCATGCCTCGCTCCGCACGGTGCGCATCGCGCTGCTGCTCGGCGCCACCGTCGTGCGCCTCGGCGTCTGCTCCGATCGGGTCCTGTCTCCGCGAGAGGTCGCAGACGGTCGCATGTGGTACCCGTTGCTCGGAGCCGCCCCGCTGCTCATGCCCACGCTGGGCGCGACGTGGCTCCCCTTCTTCGCGGAGCGCTTGCAGTCCCTCCTGGCAGGAACGGTGCTGCTCATGTGGGTGGGCGTCACGGGTCCGCTCCTCCGCCAGGCGCCGCCATCTCCCCCGATCCTGCTCTTCGGCGGGGTGATCCTGCTGCTCGTCTCCGTCTTCGCTCTCCTACGACTCAGCTTCATGCGCAGCCTGGTCCTGGCTGTGGCCATCTTCGCCGGCACCGCCTACCTGGCCCGCCACCACCAACTCGACGGCAACGACGGCGTCGGGATGCTCTACTTCGAGGGGCTCATAGCCCTCGTCGGGGTCGTGGGGATCTTCCTCGCTGAGACATGCGAGCGAAGGCTCTACGTCGAGGAGCAGCTCCTCGCGGCCGAGCGCGACCGCTCCGAGCGACCGATGCTGAACATCCTGCCGGCGTCCATTGCCGCGCGCCTCAAGGCGCGGGAGGACATCATCGCGGACGGACTCCCAGATGTGGGGGTGTTGTTTGCCGACCTCGTGGGCTTTACGCGGCTCGCGGTCGAGCTCGGCCCGGAGGAGACCGTGCGGCGCCTCAATGGCCTGTTCACGACCTTCGACGCGCTGGCCACCACCCACGGCGTTGAGAAGATCAAGACCGTTGGCGATGCGTACATGGTGGCATCGGGCGCCCCCGAGGCCAGCGACGGGCACCTCGAGCGCCTCGCCGACATGGCCATCGCGATGCGAGACGCCGTCGCCGCCGCCTGGAGCGGCCAGGAGCCGGTGCGTTGCGCCTGGGCATGGACGTGGGTCCCGCCGTCGCGGGGGTCATTGGCAGGCGCACGTTCAGCTACGACCTCTGGGGCGACACGGTCAACGTCGCCAGCCGCCTGGATTCCCACGGGGTGGCGGGTTACATCCACGTTTCCGACGCCGTCGCGGACCGCCTCCGAGCGAAGTACGTCCTCGACGAACGCGGCCTGGTCGAGTTGAAGGGTGTGGGCCAGCGCCGGACCTGGTGGCTGTTGCAGCGCGCGCCCCAGGCCAGACCTTCGTAGTTGCCCATCTGCAGCCCGGGACTCCCGGAACGCGGGGCTACCCCCAGCCCACGTGCTGCCCATCTGGCGAGAGTGTCACCGTGGACACCATGCCCCGAGTGGACCGATCTCAACGGCGCTTGCCACGCATCGACTTTCCGACTGGAGGGAGACGGGGACCTGGACGTGGCCACCCTCCTGCCGGGCGGCGGGCTGCGCGTTCGCGTCTCCGTCCCGGCCCCGGAGGAGCCCGCGGCCCCGTAGGCAAGAATGTTCCACGCTTGCTGACCTGCGCGCTGCTGCTGTGCGCTCCCGCCGCCCCAGGACCTTCGTCTCACCAGGCCAAAAGTGTCAGCGCGCCACGGCCGCCGCATGCACCTGCAGCGGCCCCGAGGTCCACGGGTAGTGTCCGCCCCGCGCCGGGACGATGACGTCCAGCGCCACGCTCTCCGGTTGGGCCACGCCCACGTGCTTGCCGGCCACCGTCTCGCACCGGAAGCGCCTGCCCTGCCCCTTCACCCACGGCGCCTCCGGGGAGGGGGCCGGCTCCAGCCTCCAGCTGCTCCTTCCCCCTGCCAGGGCAGAGCGGGACTCGTGCTGCTCCACCTCGCCCTTGCCCCTCCGGAACTTGAGCCGGCAGACCAACTCCGCCCCGGTCCAGTCCAGCGTGGACTGGTTGGTGAGCGTCCCCTCCCACCGAAGCACGGGGCCGGACGTGGCCGTGCCCGGCACGAACACCGGCGTCCCCTCCAGCGTGAAGACCGGCCGGGTGGCCGCCTCCAGCTGCCGCAGCGCCTCCTCGCTCGTCCGGCCCTCGGCGCGCACCCTCAACACCGAGGCGTAGAGGATGAACACCCCCACCGGCAGCAGCACCAGCGCGCCAAAGGGCGGCCCCAGCCGGTTCACCCACGAGGCCTTCCGCACCTCCACCAGATTCCCTTCCGGCGTGACCGACAGCTGCACCCGCTCGCCGGACTTCAGCTGCGCATAGAAGTAGTAGATGACCCCCGGCAGCAGGCCGAGCAGCGTCCAGAAGACGAGCCACGGCGTGGAGTGAGCGCGGAAGCGCACCACCTCCACCACCCCCAGGCTCCCCGCGCCCTCCCGGTAGCCGCGGCGCTTCCACTTCGCCACCGCGTCGTCAATGGACTGGCCCATGTCGGGCGAGGACTCTACACGCCCTCACCGCCCGGCGACGGTTGACAGCGGCAGTTCCCCGGACGTCCACGGGAAGCGGCCGTTGCCCGCCGACACCACCACGTCCGGCACCGCGCTGACGGGCTGCACGGCCCCGGCGGACTTGCCGGGCGGCGTCTCGAACCGGAAGGCGCGCGGCTGGCCCTTCGTCCGCGGGGCCGCCTCCGTGGGAACCGGCTGCAGCACCCAGAACAGCAGCCTGGGGATAGACACCGCGCGGAACTTCACCAACTCCACCACCCCGCGCTGCCGCCTGCCTCGGGCGTAACCACGGCGATTCCACCTGGCGGCCTCTTGCTCGGTCCCCGCGCCCATGCTGGCGCAAGAACCTACACCCCTTCCGTCTCCGCCGCGGCCCCGCCCTCGTCCGTCTCGCCGTCATCCGGCTCCCCGGGCAGCGCCTCCTCCGCCTCGGGGATGCCGTCCACGTAGACGACGAAGCGCCCCGGCACCGCCGCCACCCGCGGCCCCGGCGTCACCACGCCGGTGAGGTTGAGCGGATCGCACGCGGACAGCCGCACCCTCACCCCGGCCCCCGGCGCGCGCCGCACCGCGCGCGCCATCTCCACCGCCTCCGGCAGCGCGAACTGCTCGCCCGCCACCCCGGCAATGAAGCGCCCACCCCGCACCTCCCCGCGCGCCTCCATCCTGCGCAGCACCTGCAGCAGCTCCCGCCACGAGCCCACCAGCGGCTCGCGCACCGCCACGTCCCGGCAGAGGATGCCGTAGCGCCGCAGCAGCAACTGCGCGAGCCCCAGCCGCTGCGCCTCCACGGACACCTCCTCCAGCGGGAGCAGCAGCGACCAGCGCCCCGCCCCGCCCCCGCGTTCCCGCTGCGCCCGCCGCCGCGCAGGGGACAGCAGCGCGCGCAGGTTCTCCACCGCGTCCGCCGTCACCACCCCGTGCGCGAGCAACTCCCGCAGCGCGCCGTCCAGTTCCGGCGGCGTGCAGCGCAGGCGCGCACACAGCTCCCGCGAGAAGCTGGCCCCGCGCCGCTCCAGCACCTCGGCCACCTCCCGGGCGCGCGGGGACAACCCCTCGGGCAGCCGCGCCCCGCCGTCCGCGAGCACCGCGCCGGGGCGCGCACAGGCCAGCATCCAGTCCAGGGACTCGCGGCGGCAGAAGGTGAGCGGGGCGTTGCGGTTGAGCGTGGCGCGCCGGGGCTCCGGCGCCTCCGCGTTCCCCGCCCCAGCTGGCACCTCCGCACCGCGCCGCGGCCCGGGGACCGGCCGGCTCACCTCCACCAGCCGTCCCCACGCCACCTCGCCGCGCCAGCTCAGCTGCTCCAGCACCTCCGGCGCATAGGGCGCCACCCGCGCGGGCAGCAGGGCGGACTCCCACGTGGACGCCGGGGCCTCGCAGCCCTCCAGCAGCGAGAGCGCCTTCAGCATGCCCCCCGTTCCCTTGAGGGCGTCCCCCGGCTCCAGGTGGTGCCACCGGAACCAGAAGCGCATGGCGTCCTGCGCCGACAGCGGCTCAATCTCCTTGCGCAGCCGCCCCACCGTCAGCCGGTGGATGCGCTGCAGCAGCCGCCGGTCGCACCATTCCGTCGCTCCCGCGGGACGGTCCGGCCAGAAGGTGCCTCGCAGAACGCTGCCCTCGTTCTCCAGCGCGTGCAGCGCCTCGTCCACCGCGGGGGCGCGCAGCCGCAGCCACCCGGCCAACTCCTCCACCGTGCAGGGCCCCACCTGCTCCATCCAGCCGCGCACCGCCTGCACTGCCGCGGCCTCCGGCGCCACCGGCCCGTCCCCCGGCAGGGGCGCGAGCGCGGGCGCCAGCACCCCGTCCGGCCACAGCGCCCGCACCTGCTGCAGCCGCTCGGTGGCCACCACGAAACGGCCCGCCGGGCGGGCTGGCTCCCCCGCGCGGGCGACGGGAGCAGGATGGGCGGGCGACTCCCCGGTCCAAGCAGGGGCCTCCGGCAGCACCTTCCAGATGGGGAACGACGTCACCGGCACGGCCAGGAATTCCCACCGCCGCCCCTGCTCGTTGACGGGCGTGCCCCACGCCGCCCGGGACACCTCCGCCTTCACCTCCAGCCGGCCCGCCCCCCCTGTACCGGCCGGCCCACCCGCCGCTGCCACGCCGGCGCCGCTTGCAGGAACGTCCAACACTGACGCCCGGCCGGCAGCCACCAGCGCCTCCCGGTGGTCCGGGTGCACGTCCTCGAACGGCATGGCCACCAGCTGCAGCAGCGCGTCGTGCAGTTCGTCCGGGCTGCGCACCACGGGGCGCGCGTCCGCCACCACCTGCCGGATGGCCGCCTCGTCCAGCGCGCCGAAGGCCGCCTGGTCCGCCGCGGGCAGGCTGCGCCGCAGCGACACGGCGCGCGCCCGACGCTCCTCCAGCGGTGCCTCGTCCAGGAAGGTGTACGGCGCCGAGTTGAGCAGCTGGTGGGACAGCGGCGAGGGCTCCGGCGTGTCCACCGCGTGCACCCGGATGCGCTTGTCCCGGATGGCCTCCACCAGGCGGCGCAGGCCGTCCACGTCCAGCGCCTCGCGGAGGCAGTCGTGCATGGCGTCCTGCACCAGGGGATGGTCCGGCAGCTCCACGTCCACCCCGCCGTGGTTGTCCTGGCACCCCAGCTGCGCCGGGAAGACCGCGGCGAGCAGGTCCTCGCCGCGGCTGCGCTGGACTTGAGGCGGCACCCGCTTGCCGTTCCGCATCCGCTCCAGGGCCAGCGCGCGCTGGGCGTTCCAGCGGAAGCGGGTGCCGTACAGCGGCGTCTGCAGTACCGCCTGCACCAGCACCTCCTCGCACGCCTCCGGGGTGACGAAGTCGAAGATGTCCAGCAGCGGGAAGCTGTGCTGCTCGGAGAGGGACAGGAGCACGCCGTCGTCGGTGGCCGCCGCCTGCAGCTCGAAGTCGAAGCTGCGGCAGAAGCGCTTGCGGAGCGCCAGCCCCCACGCGCGGTTGATGCGGCTGCCGAAGGGGGCGTGCAGCACCAGCTGCATCCCGCCTGCCTCGTCGAAGAAGCGCTCGGCCACCACCGTGTCGTGCGAGGGCATGGCGCCGAGCACGGACGCGGAGGCCTGCAGGTAGCGGACGAGCAGCTCCGCCGCCTCCGGGGGCAGCCCCACCGCCTGCTCCAGCCAGGCCTGCGCGTCCGGGCGCGACACCACCTCCTGCCGCAGCCGGCCCACGGCCGAGGAGAGCTCGTCGGTGCGCCCCGGCGCCTCGCCGCGCCAGAAGGGGACGTTGGGCGGGGCACCGTGCGCGTCCTCCACCCGCACCGTGCCCGCCTCCACGCGGAGGATGCGCCAGCTGGTGCTGCCCAGCACGAAGATGTCCCCCGCCGAGCTGTCGATGGCGAAGTCCTCGTCCAGCGCCCCCACCTGCTTCCCCTCCGGCTCGGCGATGACCGGGTAGGTGAAGGTGTCCGGGATGGCGCCGCCGTTCATCAGCGCCGTCAGCCGCGCCCCCTGCCGCGCCCGCAGCTTGCCGTTCACCCGGTCCCGGTGCAGGTGCACCCGCGCCCGCCCGCGCGAGGTGGCCACCCCTTCCGACAGGAGCGTGAGCAACTGCCCGTACGCCGCGCGGGTGAGCGCCCGGTAGGGCCACGCCCGCCTCACCCGTTCGTACAGCGCCTCCTCGTCCAGGTCCTCGCACGCGCACCAGGCCACCAGCTGCTGCGCAAGGATGTCCAACGGCGCCTCCGGGACGCGGATGGCGTCCAGCTCCCCCTCCCGGATGGCGCGGAGCAGCGCGCTGCACTCCAGCAGGTCATCCCGCGTGAGGCAGAAGAAGAGCCCTCGGCTGGTGCCCCCCTTGTGGTGGCCCGCGCGCCCCACGCGCTGCAGCGCCACCGAGATGCTGCGCGGCGTGCCCAGCTGCACCACCAGGTCCACGTTGCCAATGTCGATGCCCAGCTCCAGCGAGGCGGTGGCCACCATCACCCGCAGCTCGCCCGCCTTCAGCCGCTCCTCCGCCCGCAGCCGCAGCTCGCGGGACATGCTGCCGTGGTGGGCCGCCACCGCCTCCTGCCCCATGCGCTCGCCCAGGTCGTGCGCGAGCCGCTCGGCCAGCCGCCGCGTGTTGGTGAACACGAGGAGGGTCCGGTACTCGGCGGACAGCTGCTGCAGCCGGTCGTACACCTCGCCCCACATCTCGTGGCTGGCCACCGCCCCCAGCTCCGCGTGGCGGGGGATTTCCACCTTCAGCACCCACGGCCGCAGGTGCCCCACCTGCACCAGCCGGCAGGGGCGCCCCCCGGTGAGGAAGTCCGCCACCAGCGACAGCGGTTTCTGCGTGGCGGACAGGCCAATGCGCTGCGGCGGAACGCGGGTGAGCGCGGCCAGCCGCTCCAGCGAGAGGGCAAGGTGCGACCCGCGCTTGTCCCGCGCCAGCGCGTGGATTTCATCCACGATGACCGTCTCCACCCCGCGGAGGAGCTCCCGCGTGCCTCGCGCGGTGAGGCACAGGTAGAGCGACTCCGGGGTGGTGATGAGGACGTGCGGCGGGCGCTTGCGCTGGGCGGTCCGCTCGGAGGCGCGCGTGTCCCCCGTCCGCACCCCCACGCGGACGTCCTGCGGGGCGTGCCCCTCCTGCCGGGCCAGCTCCAATATCTCCGCCAGGGGCCCCAGCAGGTTCTTCTGCACGTCGTTGCCCAGGGCCTTGAGGGGCGAGACGTACAGCACGCGGGTGCTGTCCTCGAGCGTGCCCAGCAGCGCGCGGCGCACCAGCTCGTCCAGGCAGGCGAGGAACGCCGTCAGCGTCTTGCCCGAGCCGGTGGGGGCGGCGATGAGGACGTCATGCCCCTCGCGGATGACCGGCCAGCCCTGCACCTGCGGCTCGGATGGGCTGCCCAGCCGCCGCAGGAACCAGCGCTGCACCACCGGGTGGAAGGCGGCGAGCGCGGGCTCCACGGCAGCGGCGGGCGCCCCGTCCGGGGCCGGGGCAAAGGGAAGCTGGAACTGGGCCACGCGCATGGGATGCGTCCGGGACTGAACACGGGTGCAGGTTGACCGTCAACCCAGCACGCCGAAGCGGCCGGCCGCCCCCCCCAGCTGCGCGTCGTGGGGGGCGTGCATCGGCGGCTGGCAGCGCCTGCCGGTCACCGGGATCTCCTTCAACATCTCTCAGGGGAACGGCCAATCCGCGCTAGACGGGGGGGGATGGCCGAGGAGCCTCGACGCCTGCGCCTTCTGGTGCTCCATCCCGTTCCGGGTGTTCGGGACAGGGTGGTTGCGGCGTTGCGCAACGTGGCCGAGGTGCGGGTGACGGGGGAGGCCGATTCCTTCGACCAGGCCCAGGACCTGATGCCCATTGCCCGGCCGGACGTGGTGCTGAGCCAGTCCCCCGCCACCGCGGCGGACGCCCTGCCCCACGTGCGCCACCTGGAGCTGCCGGACGTGCAGGACGCGGGGAACGCGGTCTCGCTCGCGGAGCTGCACCGCATCCGGATGGAGCTCTTGCGCCGGCTGCAACCCATCCTCGCCCCCGCCCCCCGGATGGTCGTCACCGCCCGGCCGTGCGTACTGGCCCTGGGCGCCTCCACCGGCGGTCCCAACGCGCTCGGCGAGTTCGTGAAGGGGCTGCCCGCGGACCTGGGCGTGCCGGTGCTGCTGGTGCAGCACATGCCCGCGCACTTCGTGGGCATGCTGGCGGACCGGCTCAGCGCCCAGGGGAAGGTGCCCTTCCATGTCGCCCAGGAGGGCGAGCCGCTGGAGCCGGGCCGCGGCTACGTGGCGCCGGGAGACCTCCACCTCGCGGTGAAGCCGCACCCGGATGGCGGCGCGGTGACGACCCTGCTGGACACCGAGCCGGAGAACCGCAGCCGCCCCGCGGTGGACGTGCTGTTCCGCAGCGTGGCCGAGGTGTACGGCGCCCAGGGGGTGGCGGTGGTGTTCACCGGCATGGGCGAGGACGGCAAGCGCGGCAGCGCCGCCATCCGCGCTGCCGGGGAGCAGGTGTTCGCGCAGGACGAGGCCGCCAGCGTCGCCTGGGGGATGTCCGGGGCCGTGACCAAGGCCGGGCTGGCCCACGAGGTGCTTCCGCTGAACGAGCTTGCAGCCGCGGTGACGCGCCGGCTGAACCGGGCCCGGCGCGCCGTCACCTCCAGCTGAGGCCGCGGCGCCTGGGGGCTACGCGCCCCGAACCAGGGCCACCAGCTGCCCCAGCCGGTCCTCCGGCTTGCCGAAGGTGTCCCGGTAGTCCACCACCGAGCGGCGGATGACCTCGCGGGCCTCGACGGCGTCGTACACCTCCGCAATCTCCACGCGGCGCGCGCTGTCCGTGGGGAGGTTCTTGTACGAGCCGAAGTAGTGGACCAGCCGGTCCACCACCGGGCGCGGCAGCTGGGACAGCTCCGTCACCTCGCCCCAGGCCAGGTCCCCCTCCAGCACCGCAATCACCTTGTCGTCCGCTTCGTTGGCATCCAGCATCCGGAGGCCCCCCACCGGCCGCACGCGCGCCAGGAAGTTGCCCGCCGAGAAGCCCTTCTCCGTCAGCACGCAGACGTCCAGCGGATCTCCGTCCCCCTTGAGCCCGGTGCGCGTACCGCGCTCCTCGGCGCGGCGGGCCACCGTGGCCCCGCAGTACGTCTGCGGGATGAAGCCGTACAGCGTGGGCGGGAGGCTGCTGAAGCGCTGCGGCCGGTCAATCCGCAGGTGGCCCGAGGGCTTGTCCAGCTCGTACTTCACCGCGTCCGACGGGACGATCTCCACGTACGCCGTCACCATCCCCTCCGGGTCCCCCGGCGGGACGCCGTGCCACGGGTGGGCCTGGAACATCTTGCCGAGGAGCTGCTCGAGCGCGCGGGTGTCTGGAGCCATGGCGGAGTCAGTCCACCTTGTGGACGGTGCCGCCGCAAGTGTGGTGACACTCCCGCATGCTCGCTCCTCCGCTCCTCGCCGTGCTGGCGCTCGCCGCCGCTGACCTCTCCACCCTCGCCGAGCGCACGGCCTACGCCCAGACGGGGCGCTACGCGGAGGTGGAGCAGCTGTGCGGTGCGTTCCAGAAGGCCTTCCCGTTCAAGGCCCGGTGCGAGCGCTTCGGCACCACACCGGAGGGGCGGCCGCTGCTCGCGCTGGTGGCCTCCGCGGACGGCAGCATCACCCCGGAGTGGACGAAATTGCGGAAGCGCCCGGTGGTGCTGGTCCAGGCGGGCATCCACGCGGGGGAGATTGACGGCAAGGACGCCGGGCTGCTGCTCTTGCGGGAGCTCCTCTCCGGGCAGGGGGCACCCACCGAGCTGCTCAAACAGGTGACGGTGGTGTTCGTCCCCGTGCTGAACGTGGACGGCCACGAGCGCTTCGGCCCCAACCACCGCCCCAACCAGCGGGGCCCCGCAGAGATGGGCTTCCGGGTGACGGCGCAGAACCTCAACCTCAACCGGGACTGGGTGAAGGCAGACGCACCGGAGACGCGCGCCGTGCTCGGGCTGCTGCGGCGCTGGTCCCCGGCGCTGTACGTGGACCTCCACGCCACGAACGGGGCGAACTTCGAGCACGACGTGGCGGTCATCACCGAGCCGCGGGGCGGCGGCACCGAGGCGCTGCGCAAGGAGGCGGACGCGTTGCGCGCCCGGGCGCTGGCGCGGCTGGAGCAACTGGGCCACCTGCCCGTCCCCTTCTACCCGGCGTTCGACGTGGAGGATGACCCCGCCTCCGGCATCACCTGGGGCGTGACGCCGCCTCGCTTCGCCCACGGGTACGCCGCCCACCGCAACCGGCTGGCGGTGCTGGTGGAGACGCACAGCTGGCGCCCCTACCCGCACCGGGTGAAGGCCACGCGCAACACGCTGCTCGCGCTGCTGGAGGCGGCCGCGGCGTCCGGCCCGGCGTGGCTGAAGGCGGAGGCGGACGCGGACGCGCAGGACCTGCAGCGGGGCGGCACCCCGCTGCCCCTCACCTTCGGCGTGAAGGCCACGCCGCGGCCGCTGTCCTTCCGCGGCTACGCCTACACGCGCACCCCCTCGCCGCTCTCCGGTCAGGGCTGGACGCGCTACGACGAGTCCAGCCCTGAGACCTGGACGCTGCCGCTCAAGCAGGACCTGGAGCCGAAGCTGGTGACGCGGCTGCCGAAGGCGGGCTGGGCGGTGCCGGCCCCCTACGCCCCGCGCGTGCAGCAGGTGCTGGACGCCCACGGCTTCCGGTCCGAGACGCTCAAGGCCGGCACCTCCCTGTACGCGGAGACCTTCCGGGCGAAGGCGGTGACGTTCCGCCCCGGGCCCTACGAGGGCCGCCAGCAGGCCACGGTGACGGGCGCATGGAAGCGCGAGCCGCAGCAACTTCCGCCCGGCTCGCTGTTCATCCCTGCCTCGCAGCCGGGACTGTGGCTGCTCGCCAACCTGCTGGAGCCGGAGAGCCCGGACTCGCTCACCGCGTGGGGCTTCTTCAACGCGGTGTTCGAGCAGAAGGAGTACCTGGAGGACTACGTGGCCGAGGGGGAGGCGCGCCGGATGCTCGCTGCCGAGCCGGGGCTGCAGGCCGAGTTCGACGCCCGCTTTTCCGCCCCGGACGCGGGCACGCCCGCAGAGCGGCTCCGCTTCTTCCACGAGCGCCACCCCAGCTGGGACCGCCGCATGAACCTGGTGCCGGTGTACCGTCTGGACGCGCCGCCGTGACTCAGCGCGCGCGGCTGAGCTCCGCACCGATGTGCATCCCGTAGGCGGTGGACAGCCCGCCGTCCACCACCAGCACCTGCCCGTTCACGTACCGGGCCTCGTCCGTGCACAGCCACGCAATGGGGGCTGCAATCTCCTCCGGCGGCGCAATGTGCCCCGCCGGCACCAGCTCCCCCACCTGCGCCTCCAGCGCCGCCCACGCCTCCCCCATGTAGAAGCGGCTCGAGTCCGTGTCGATGTAGCCGGGGTTCACCGCGTTGACGCGGATGCGCTCCCCCGCAAGCTCGTTGGCCAGGTACTTCACCAGCACCTCCATGGCACCCTTCATGGCCCCCAGCAGCCCGTGGAACGGCAGCGGCGTGAGGGAATCCATGCCGGACACCGCCACGATGCTCCCGCCCCGCCCCGCCATCAGCGGCGCGCTGCGCTGGGCGCCGTACAGGAAGCTCTTCACCGTCACGTTGAACGTCTTGTCCATCTGGTGGAGCTTCAGCGCCATGAGCGGCACGAACGCCGTGGAGGCCGCGTTGGCCACGAACGCGTCCAGCCCGCCGTAGCGCTGGCCCACGCGGTCGAACACCGGCCCCAGGCTCTCCGGCTCCAGTTGGTCCGCCAGCTCCACGTGCGCCACCCGGCCCAGCCCCGCCACCTCGTCCTGCAGCTGCTTCGCCGCCGCCTCGTCCCGCCGGTACGTGGCCACCACGTCGTACCCCCTGCGCGCGAGCTTCAAGGAGACGGCACGGCCCACGCCGCGGGTACCGCCGGTGACGAGTGCGACCTTCTGGGGGGTGGACATGGGCCACGTCTTAGCGCGGCGGACACAACAAATTCCCAGGTCTTGAGACAATGGGAGCATGCCTGTCCGCCCGCCCTCCCCGCGCAACGTCACCGCCGCCTCCGCCTCGCAGTCCTCCCTCCCCGCCCCCACCGGCGGCCTGAAGTACGGCATGCAGGGGCCCGAGGTGGCCAGGCTGCAGCGCGCCCTCGTGAAGCTCGGCTTCATGACGAAGGCGGAGATGGCCACGGGGCCCGGCACCTTCGGCCCCCGGACGATGCGGGCGGTGGCCGCGTTCAAGCAGGCCCATGGGCTTCGCCCAGTGGGCGTCTTTGGCGAGAAGGCCGCCGCAGCGCTCGCGAAGGCGCTCGGCAGCCACGCGCCGGCCGGCGGCACCGCGCCTTCCCGCCCCGCACAGCCCGAGCGGCCGTCAGCCCCCACCGCGCCCGAGCGGCCCACCTCCGTCAGCGTGGGCAACCTCAGGGATCTCACCTGGGACAAGGCCGCGGACATCATCCGGGCAAACGGCGGCAAGGTCTGCCCAAATGGCCAGCCCACCGTGCTCGCCGTTCGGACCCGCAACGCGGGCACCCGGCAGTACGAGGACGCCTTCGTGGTGCTCAGGCCGGACGGGAAGATGAAGACCTTCGCCGCCACCACCCGGCCCCACTTCACGTACGACACCGGCGGGTGGACCCCCGGCATGCTGGTGCCCGGCAACTACGAAATCACCCCGCGCTGGCGCGACGGGAAGTTCAACAACGACGCCTTCATCGTCGGCACGCAGAACGGCATGACGGTGCAAATTGCCCGGGACCGCAACGGCGACGGGCGCTACTCGGAGTCTGAAATCTCCAACGCCGTGGGCAGCAGTGAAATCCGCCTCCACCGCGGCAACAGCAACGGCACCCCCAGCTCCGCCGGCTGCCTCAACGTGGCGGACTACGACGGCTTCCTGAAGTACCTCGGCGGGCGCGACATGCGCTTCAACCTCACGCTCGTGGAGGACTGACGGCGCCGGCCCTACTCGCGCGCCATCAGGCCGGACACCACCAGGCAGTCCAGCTTCGCCGCCACCAGCGCCGCCCGTGCCATGGCCACGGACGGCTCGGGGTCCCGCGCCGCCCGCTCGGCGTCCACCAGCTCCAGGTTCCCCGCCACGCCCTCCTTGAACTGGCGCTTCGCCAGGGCTGCGGCCTCTGCGTCCAGCTTCGCCGACGCCCGCGCCTCCGCCTCGGCCGAGGTCCGCTCCGCCAGCACCGCCCACGCCCCGCGCACCTCGGCGCCCCCCTGCAGCAGCACCGCGTCCAGCTGGGCCTTCAGCTGGGGCACCCGCGCTGCCGCCACCGCCTGCCGCGCGCGGTTGTCCGCCCCCTCGCGCTCGGCGCGCAGCACGTCCAAGCGGCTTGCCACCCCGGACTCCAGCCGCGCCCGGACCAGCCCCGCGTGCGCACCCGCCAAGGCCAGCACCCACCCGGGCCGGGCCAGCGCCCCCTCCAGCAGCCGCGCGCAGCCGCCGCGGAAGGACTCGAAGCCCCGCATGAACCGTGCGCTCAGCCGCTGCACCGGCCCGTCCCCGTGGTCCGCCGGCACCACGTACCGGATGAGCGTGGGCACCAACGTCCGGGACAGCAGGTAGCTGGCCATCACGGAGAAGCCCACAGCCATGCCCATGGGCAGGAAGAGGAACTTGATGGCCGGCAGGTCCATGCCGGGCAGGATGTCCGTGGGGGTGCGCCGCAGCACCTGCCAGCCGCCCAGCAGCAGCAGCAGCGCCATCACGGCGAAGGTGTAAGGGCGCCGCAGCGCCAGCCGGACAATCCACACGGCTGGGACGGCCCCCCCCCCCCCGGTCAGGCCGTGTTCAATGCCGGACGCCGCACCGCGCTGTTGCGCAGGAAGCTCAGGCGCGCTTCGGCAGGAGCTCCCAGGCGGAGACGAGCTCGTCCGCCGAGTCGGCAAAGTGGGCCCCCGCCGCGTTGACGGCCGGCAGGTGCGGCCGCGCCCCGGGCCCTCCCACGAACAGCGGCACCGGCACCTTCTCCCGCATCTCCGCCAGGACCGCGGCGAACTCGGCCAGCTCGCGCGTCCGGACGAAGGACAGCGCCGCCGCGTCCGCCTGCGCGCCGTTCACCGCCGAGGCGAGCGCCTCGGCCGGCGTGTCCAGCCCCAGCATGACCACCTTCCAGCCGCGGCGGCGCAGCTTCAGCCCCATGGCCAGCAGCCCCCCCTCGTGCAGGTCCTTCGGCGGGCAGGCGAGCACGATGCAGGGCCCCGTGACGGGCACCTCCACCTCGTGCAGGAGGTTGCGCAGCGTCTGGCGCACGAGCGCGGAGGCCAGGTGCTCCCGCGCAATGTCCAGCCGGTGCGTCATCTCCCTCAGCAGCGGCAGCAGCACCCCGTCCGCCAGCGTCTCCGCGGGGATGATCTGCGCCGCCTCGCGCAGCACCGCCTGCGCCCCCTCCGCGTCCAGCACCATCACCGCGGACCAGAAGCGCTCGGAGATGCGCTCCAGCGGCGGGAGTTCCTGCGTGGGGTGGCTGCGCACCTCGGCAATGGCCTCGCTGATGGCCATCCCCTCCTGGACGAGCCGCGCCACCCGGCGCACCGCCTCCACCTCGTCCCGGCTGTACATCCGGTAGCCGTTCTCTCCCCGGCTGGGACGAGGGAAGCCGTACCGCTTCTCCCACGCGCGCAGCGTGGCCTCGCGCACCCCGGTGATGCGGGAAATGGTTCGAATTCGCAACGTCACGGCGCACGCCCCCCGCCCGGGCTCAAGCCCCGGACTGCATCCCACCGCTCGCGCACTCCCCGTGCGCCCGCGAGCAGTGGGCGAAACCCTTCCTCGTTCACGGCTCCTGCTGCACGCTGCACCACCGCCTCCAGGTTTTCCCGGAAGACCCCCAGCGGGCCCGGCCCATGCGGCGTCCCCACCTCGACGAGGACCTCGGGCCGCTCCCGCTCGAAGAAACAATACCGGAACGCCACCGGCAAGCAGCGCGCCCCGGACGCCCGAGCCACCACCTCGATGCCGCGCTCCAGCCGCAGCGGCAGCCGGCCGAACGGCCGGTGCTCCCCCTCCGGGAAGATGAACACCGCCGCCCCGGGCCGCCGCAGCAGCCCCTTGCAGTAGCGGAGCGACTCGAGCGACGAGCCCGCCTCCCCCTTCCGGATGGAGAACGCCCCAATGCGGGACAGGAAGCCGTACCGCTTCAGGTTCTGCTCGTCCATCAGCGCGTAGCCGTCCCACCCGGCCGCCTTGCACAGCTGGTGCGCCACGAAGGCGTCCCAGAAGTTGCCGTGGTTGGCGTAGACGAGCAGCGGCGTCTCCGCGCCCGGCAGCTCTCCCCGCACGTGCAGCGCGTTGAACGCACCCCGCACCTTCCAGCGGATGTAGCCGTCCAGCACCGCCCCGAAGAGGCCGCCCTTGTTCGCCGGAATCATGCGTGCCGCTCCTCCATGGCTGCAGCAGCGCCAGTCCCCAGGGCCACGAGCAGGCTGGTGAGGAAGAAGAACAGTATCTCCTCCACCGGCACCGCCCCCACCCGCACCCCCAGGGTCTTCTCCGCGCTGAAGCGCCACACCCCCGAGGCAATGGCGAAGTGGTCCCAGAAGGACAGCCACGCCCCCACCGCCAGCGCCGGCGGCAGGATGGCCCTCATCACCTCTCCCGTCCGTCCCCGGTAGCGCGCCCACACCCCCACCGCCTGCAGCAGCAGCACCGGGCCCGCGCAGCCCAGCAGGTACCAGAGGTACGCGCTCTTTCCCTCCAGCGTCATGGCGCCGCCCACCTTTGCGAGAGCGCGTGCAGCCGCCCCTTCACCCACACCCCCACGAGCGCCGTCTGCAGCCCGAAGAAGAGGTACTCCTCCACCGGGAGATAGAGCACCCGCACGCCCCAGGTGCGCGCGTCGTCGAAGTCCCAGATGCCCTCCTTCACCGCCAGGTTGTCCCACGGCGAGGTGGCCGCGTAGACGATGCAGAAGAGCGCCACCCCCGGCCACGCCCCGCCGAAGAGGATGGACTTGCGGTACCGCCAGCCGAAGGCCAGCAGCGGCACCACCACGAACAGCGCGAGGAACCGGGCGTACGTCACGGCCGGGCCTCCTCGGACAGCCCCTCGCCGGAGAGGTCCGGCACCATCCGCCCGCCCGGCAGCACCGCGTAGGCGCGCCCCCGCCACGTCACCGTCTTGCGGAACAGCGAGAGCACCCAGCAGGAGAGCAGCAGCGCCTCCGCCATCACCCAGTCCGTGGCTGCCCCCGCGCGCACCCCGTGCAGCGCCCCCAGCCGCAGCCCCAGCAGGACGCGCGCGGCGAGGAACGAAAGCACGGCCGCCGCGGGCACCGCCCCGCCATGCACCAGCGCGCAGAAGCCGAGCGGCCACGCCGGGGCGAACAGCAGCGGCACGGTGGGGAACAGCCCCGGCCGGTGGGCCCTCAGCACCTGCATCCAGCGCGTGAAGCGGTCCAGCGCCGCGCTCGCCCGGGTGGGCGCGGACGGCACCCGCGCGCACGCGGGCGAGAGCGCCACGGACTGGCCGCGCGCGTGCAGCGCCTTGGACAGCTCGAGGTCCTCCCCGATGTGGTCCGCCAGGTCCGGCAGCAGCCGCTGCGCCTCCGCGGACAGCCCGAGCGCCTTGCCGCACACCGCCTGTGCGCCTGCGCTCATCACGTGCAGGGCGAGGAAGCTGTGGTGGCCGTGGCAGAGCAGCGAGCGCACCGCGCGCCCCGCCAGGCCCGCGGCCCCCTCCACCGCCGGGGCCGCCGTGGACAGCGCAGCCCCATGCAGCAGCGGCGCCACCAGCCCCTTCACCAGCGCCCCGTCCACCGCCACGTCCGCGTCCACCGACAGCACCACCCGCCCCTTCACCTCCAGCGCGGACAGCGCGTAGGCCAGGTGCCCCGCCTTGCGGTTGCGGCGCATGGGGTCCGAGGGGAGCCACGCCACCGTGGACGGCAGCCGCGGCCGGTACGGGGACACCACCACCTGCTCGAGCCGCCCCGGGTAGTCCACCTCTGCGGCCAGGTTGGCCAGCTCCCGCGGGGTGGGCGCGTCCATGGGGCGGAGCAGCAGCACCTCCGGCCACTCGGCAGGGGCCGGGGCCGTGCCGCCCGGCGCGCGCCGCAGCCGCCACAGCGTCACCGCGCTGAAGCCGAGCGCGAGCAGCGCCCACGCCGTCAGCCCGTGTCCGAATGCCTGCTCGAAGCCGTTCATGCGGCACTGCCCTCGCGGCGCGTCCGGAAGTGCGCCATCCAGCGGATGAAGGGGGAATGGAAGCGGCGGAAGTCCGCCGCCTCGCCCAGCACGTCCACGCCGGGCTGCCCCGCGGCGAAGCGCGCGTAGAAGGGCGAACTCTCCAGCAGCCCGCCGCGCGGCAGGCGCCCCTCCCCCGTGGGGAGCTCGCCCGGCACGTGCAGCCCCCAGCCGCTGCGGGCCAGGGGCAGCGGCTCTGCCTGCGTCCGCTCCAGGGACACCCCGGCGCGGCGGGCCACCACGCGCAGCTGCTCGCCGGTGTGGAGCCGGTAGTGGACCGTGGTGGACTCCGGGCCGTGCGCCCGCGTCCACTGCCAACCCGGCACCCCGCCGCCCAGCGGCTCGGCGCCGTGGTTGGTGTCGTGGTAGCCGCGGCCGGAGGTGGAGACCCCGTGCGTGGGCACCTCCAGCGTGGCGGTGGCGCGCGGCATGAGCGGCTGCCAGTGGTGCGGCTGGCCACGGAGCAGCTGCACCTCCTCCCCCTCCGGGGACTCCGCCGTCAGCTCCAGGAGGGCCTTGACCGGCCGGCCCCACGGCGCCGTCCGCTCGTCCACCTCGAAGCGCACCCCGCCCTCCCGCCACTGCACGCGCGAGCGGCCAATCTGCAGCGCACCGTCCGCAACCCCGCAGCCGTCGTACTCTGACAGCACCCACGCGCGCCGGGCGTCGCCCTCGTACAGCGCGAAGTTGACCGCGCAGTGGCTGAAGGCCGTCCCGCCGCGGCGCGCCGCCACCGAGTAGCGCGGAGAGAAGATGCTCCCCACCAGGAAGATGAAGACCGCGTGCAGCGGCCCCGCGGAGAGGTCCGCGTAGTACCAGCGGTAGCCGCCCGGCTCGGACGGCAGGCTCTGCAGCCCGGGGACCTTCACGGCCGCCCTCCCAGGTGCGCCTGCACCAGGCCCGCCGCGAACGAGCCGGACATCATCACCATGGGCACCCCGCCGCCCGGGTGCGTCCCGCCGCCCGCGTACACCAGCCCGGGCGAGTCCCCCTTCAGCGCCGGCCGGCGGAAGGGGCCGAACTTCCCGTGGGGCAGGAAGCCGTAGATGGAGCCACCGGGGGCCAGGGCCCGCTGCTTCAGGTCCTGCGGCGTCCGCTCGCCCAGCACCTCCACCTGCCCGCGCAGGGAGGGATCCATCTGGAAGAGCTTCTGCAGGGCCTGCTCGCGCACGCGCGGGGCCGCTTCCGCCCAGTCCACCGGGTGGTCCCCCTGCAGCGCCGGCGCGTTCACCATCACGAACAGGCCGCTTTGCCCCGCGGGCGCCATGGACGCGTCCGTGGCCGCCGGGTGGCACGCGTAGACGGTGGGGTCTCCCGCCAGCTGGTGGGAGAAGAGCTCGCGGAACTCGCGCGCGTAGTCCCCGCCGAACGCCACCGCGTGGTGCGGCAGCTGCGAGCGCACCCGGCTGCGGAGCAGCAGCACGTAGCCGGACAGGGCCAGCGGCTCGTCCCCGCGCCCCACGTGGGCGAGCGGGTCGTCGTTCACCACCACCGCGTCGTACAGCTCCTCCTCGCGCGCAGGGCCCACGCGGAAGGCGTTGCCCTCGCGGAACCAGCGGGCCTTCACCCCGGCGCGCACGGTGACGCCCAGCCGCCGCGCCGCTGCCTCCAGGGCCGCCACCAGGGCCCCCATCCCGCCGCGGACGTGGTGGACGCCGAACGCGCGCTCGATGTGGGGGATCATGGCGAACGCCGCGGACGTCTCCCACGGGTTGGCCCCGGCGTAGGTGGCAAACCGCCCCACGAAGTCCCGCAGGTGGTCCGTGGCGAAGTGGGCATCGGCCAGCTGCTGCAGCGTGCCCATGGCCATGCCCTTCGCCACCGCGCCCACCCCGCGCCGGGCCACGCGCGCCATGAAGGCGGGCATGTTGTCGAACGGCGCCTCCAGGTAGGGCTCGCCCGCCGCCGCGTACAGCTCCGCCGCCTCGGCGTAGAAGCTGCGCACCCCGCGCGCCTCGCGGGGGCGGATGTCCGCCGCGGAGGCCGCCGTGCGCTCCAGGTCCGCGTGCGCCTGGAAGCGGCACCCGTCCGGCCACTGGTACGCGCACTGGAGCCCCAGCGCGTCGAACGCGGGGAGCAGGTCCAGCGCCCCCAGCCGCTCGAAGGCGGCGCGCACCACGTGGGGCAGCGTGAGCAGCGTGGGGCCGGTGTCCAGCCGCAGCCCGTCCGCCGTCACCACCTGCGCCTTGCCGCCGAGCGCAGGCTGCGCCTCGAACAGCGTGACGTCGTACCCGTCCTTCGCGAGCAGCGCCGCGGCGGTCATCCCGCCGAAGCCGCCGCCCACCACCGCCACGCGACGGGTGCGGGGGGCACTCACGGGGTGGCCTCCTGCACCGCCGTGGAGGCGGGAAGCACCGGCCGCGGGCGCAGCACCCCGGCCCGCCCCAGCAGCGTGGAGAGCGCAATGCCCAGCTTCTGGAGCCCCGTGGTGTGGGCGCGGGCGCGGAACACGTCGTACCCCTGCCGCTCAATGGCGTTCAGGATGGCGCCGTAGATTTCGCCCATCAGCCGCACCATGGCCTGCCCGCCGAACGCCCCGAGCGCCGCAATGCCCACCTCGGCCCGCGCGTAGCACTCGCGGGCCCGCGCCACCTGCCACCGCATGAAGTCCACCCAGCGCCCGTCCACGGCCCCCGCCTGCAGCTGTGCCTCGGAGATGCCGTAGGCGCGCAGCTCCTCTTGGGGAAGGTAGACACGGCCGCGGCCCAGGTCCTCCTTGATGTCCCGCAGGATGTTGGTCAGCTGCATGGCCTTGCCCAGCTCGGCCGCCTGCTGCAGCGCGCGCGCGTCCCGGCAGCCCAGCACCGGCGCCAGCATGAGCCCCACCGTGCCCGCCACGCGGTAACAGTAGAGGTCCAGTTCCTCGTAGCTCTCGTAGCGGGACTTCTGCAGGTCCATCTCCATCCCGGAGATGAGGTCCTGCAGCGGCTGCTCCGGCACCCCGAAGCGCTCCACGGTGTCCCGCAGGGCTGCCAGCTCGTCCGGCTGCCACAGCGCGGCCACGTCCACCGGCCCCTCGAAACGCGTCGCCGCGCGCAGGGACGGGAACGGCTGGAACACCCCGGACACCAGCGCCCGGGCCAGCTGCAGCCGGCGCCCCAGCTCCTCCGGCCCCGGCACCGCCTGCGCCCCGGACACGGACGGGTGCACCAGCACGTCCTGCGCGTGCGGCAGCGTCCCCTCGTCCACCAGGTCATCCAGCCGACGGCAGAAGGCGTACAGGGCGAAGGCCGCGCGCCGCCGGGCGCCGAACAGGGCGAAGGAGGCGAAGTAGAAGCTTCTTGCGTGCGCCCGGGCAATGGCCTTGCAGCGCGCGTAACCGGCAGCGACGGACGGGGCGCTCATGCCGCCCTCCGGTTGGCCGGGTCCAGCGAGGAGGGGAGCAGCGGGGCCACGTTCATCCCCAGCTCCCGCCCCCGCTTCACCATGCGCTGCACCACCAGCCGCGCGGACAGCATGACGGTGGGCAGCCCCGTGCCGGGCTGGGTGGAGGCCCCCACGAAGAAGAGGTCCTTCACGTTCGCGTCCTGGTTGGACGGGCGGAACGGCCCTATCTGCCAGAAGTCGTGAGACAGGCCGAAGGCGCTCCCCTTCTCCAGGTTCCACAGGCTGCCCAGGTCATCCGGGGTGTAGACGCGCTCCACCTCCGTCTCCGCCTCCAGGTCCAGCCCCAGCTCCCGCAGCCGCGCCATCACCTGCGCGCGCACCTGCGGGCCCTTCACGCTCCAGTCAATGGCGGCGTCCCGGTGGGGCACCGGCACCAGCACGTAGACCGCGTCCTTCCCTGCCGGGGCGAGCGACGGGTCCGTCCGCGAGGGGATGTTCAGGTAGAAGCTGGGGTCCGCCGGGACCTGCTTCTTCTCGAAGATGGCGTCGAAGCTGCCCGCGTAGTCATTGCCGAACACCACGTTGTGGTGCAGCCAGCTGTCCGGCAGCTTCCGCTTCGTGCCGATGTAGAGGAGGTACCCGCTGGAGGTGTACCGCTTCTTCTCCGCCCCCTTGAACGGCGCCACTTCCGGGTCCAGCAGGTTGCGGTACGCCCACGGCAGGTCCGCGTTGCACAGCACCATGTCCGCGCGCTCTGACTCGCCGGAGGCCAGCGTGACGCCGGTGGCGCGCCCTCCCTCCACGTCAATGCGCTTCACCTCCACCCCGTAGCGGACCTTGACCCCCAGCTCGCGCGCCGCCTTCTCCAGCGCCAGCGGGATGGCGTACAGCCCACCGTCCGGGAACCAGATGCCCACCCCCAGCTCGGAGAAGGGCAAGAGGCCGTAGACGGCCGGCGCCGCGTACGGGCTGATGCCCAGGTACATGGTCTGGAACGTCATGGCCGCGCGCAGCCGGTCATCCCGGAAGTAGCGCGCCGCGTGGGCGTAGGCCTTCTGGTGCGCGCGGATGCGCAGCATCTCCCACAGGTTGCCGCCGGAGATGAACTGCCAGAGGTTGTCGAAGTTGCGCCCCACGAAGCGCTCCAGGGACGAGGCGTACTGCCGCCGCCCCTCCGCGAGGAACGCCAGGTACCGCGCGAAGCTCCCCTGCTCCACCCGCTCCAGCTCCCGCCCCATGGCGGTCAGCTCCGAGGTGAAGGTGATGTCGGAGCCGTCCCGGTAGTGGATGCGGTAGTTGGGGTCGCACCGCCGCAGCGTCAGGTAGTCCGAGAGCCGCTTGCCCACCACGGCGAAGGTCTCCTCGAACACCTCCGGCATGAGGACGATGGTGGGCCCCACGTCGAACTTGAAGCCGTCCACCTCGAGCTGGCCGCAGCGCCCGCCCGGCACCGCGTTCTTCTCCAGCACCTCCACCTCGAACCCCTGGTGTGCCAGCCGCATGGCCGCGGACAGGCCGCCCA
>VGRA01000002.1 GCA_016875515.1 Deltaproteobacteria bacterium
CGCACTGGTGATGGCGAGGAGATCCAGCGGCTGGGTCACCTGCTCGGCCAGTCGGTTGGCGAGGAAGGCCGTTGCCTCCTGCGGCCCCACGTCCACGAGCACCGTCCTGCCCGTGGGGGAGATGACGAGCGCCGCGTCCCCGTGCCCCACGTCCAGCAGGTGAACGTGGAGCTTCCCGTCCCCCGTTCCCGGGCGGGGCGCCCCCAGCCCGGCGAGCCCCGGGGCATCCCGCAGCGGCGCGAGTGCCGGGCGCTTGCGGACGCGGATCTGCAAGTCCTCGGCGGGCGGGGGGCTGGGCAGCGCCGGCGGATCGTTCCCGCACGCCGCGAGCAGTCCCGCGCAGGCCCACAGCCAGGAGCCCCTCACGGGTTGCAGTCCTTCGCGGGGGTGCGCCCTTCGGCGGCCTCCGCCCGAGCGGCGAAGGTGATCTTGTTGGAGGGCTTGATGTCCGCGGCTCCCTTGCAGTCTGCCTTGTGGAACTTCTTGGACGATTTTGACGCGACGTAGGTTCCACCGTTCAGGGGACCCGTGGAAGTGTCCGTCGTGCGCTCGCGCCGGCGCGGCTTCTCCTCCTGCTGGGGCTGCGCCTCCGGCTCGGGGGCCGGCTCGGGATCCGGCTCGGGGCCGGCCATCTCGTCCACCGGGGCGGGCACCTCGCGCGTCCAGCGGTCCTTTCCTTTCTTTCCGGCGGGCTCGCCCGGCTCCGCGTGTCCGTGACCGTCCTGGCCGTAGCGGCCGCGGTCCTCCACCGTGGACTTCGAGGGCTTGTGCGAGCCCGGGAGGATGGGACCGGTGGCGACCTGGGGGCCGCTGACGCCCGCGGCCTTGAACCCCCTGGGGAAGCCGGCCTGCGGCCTGCCGGAGGTGACGGTGACGGAGGTGCCGTCGCTCACCGCCACGACCTCGCCGTCCAAGTCCGTCCGGAAGAGGTGCGCGCCCACCCGGGCAATGCGGTCCATGGCCGCCTGGGTGGGGTGTCCGTAGTCATTGCCCACGCCGCAGGAGATGACGGCCACCTTGGGCTTGATCCGCTGGAGGAAGGGATCCGTGGAGGAGTGACGCCCGCCGTGGTGGCCCACCTTGAGCACCGTGGAGGTGAAGTCGATGTTCTTCTGGAGCAGGTACTCCTCGGTGTCCGGCTCGGCGTCCCCCACGAAGAGGAAGGCGGTCTTCCCATACGTCAGCTTGAAGACGATGGAGTTGCTGTTGGGGTCCGAGCGGGTCCCCTTGAGGAAGGGATCCTGCGGGGCGCGCGGCCAGAGGATGTGCAGCTGGACCCCCTCCCCGAGCCCAATGGCGACCAGCTCCTCGGGCTTCTCCGGGTTGGGCAGCGGGTTCATCACCTGGCCCACGTTGGACCCCACCCACTTGAGGAGCTCCGCGTAGGACTTGCTCGGGTGGTCGAACCCCGGGTCGAGGAAGCGCTTGGCGCCCACGGCCTTCATCCCCTTGAGCAGCCCGCCCAGGTGGTCCAGGTGCGGGTGGCTCAGGACGACGAGATCAAGGGGGCGTCCCCCGAGCAGCTCCGGCAGCCGCCGCTCCAGCACCGCGCCCCCCTCGGGTGGGCCGCCGTCCACCAGCACCGTTTTCCCGTTGGGGGAGGTGATGAGGGCGGCATCTCCCTGGCCCACGTCGAAGAAGTGGACGGTCAGCTGACCCCTGGCCGGGACCCTGGGGGCAGCGCTCGCCGTGGCCGCCCGCAGGGGCAGGAGGGCGGCGAGGAGGGCAGCGAGGACGACGGCGAAGGGACGGGACGGGCCGAACACTGTGCGTTGGAGTATGGCCCACCGCGGCGGGGCGGTGGTAGACCACTGCACCATGGCCCAGACCGATGATGTCTCCAAGGCGGTGGACGAGATCGCTGCGCGCGTGCGCAACCGGCTGAACGCGGCGCGCGTGGGGCGCGAGGAGCCCTGCACGGCGGTGTCCCCGTCCCAGGCGTCCGCGGCGGCAGCGGAGGACAGCGAGTGCCAGAGCAGCTGCGGCGGGTGCCAGCACCACGACAGCTGCGGGACGGCGGGCGCCATTCGGGAGGGGGTGGCGCGCATCAGCCCGGACCGCATCCGCACCTCCGCGGACATTGCCCCGTACATTGATCACACCCTGCTCAAGCCGGACGCCACCCACGAGGAGATCATCAAGGCGGCCGAGGAGGCGCGGAAGCACGGCTTCGCCACGGTGTGCGTGAACTCCGCCAACGTGGGCACGGTGGCCCGCATCCTGTCCGGGTCGAAGACGGTGCCCATTGCGGTGGTGGGCTTTCCGCTGGGGGCGGGGCTGCCCACGGCCAAGGCGTTCGAGTCCCGCGAGGCCATCCGGTGCGGTGCGCGGGAGATAGACATGGTCATCAACATCGGCGCGCTGAAGGCGAAGGACTACCAGTTGGTGCACAAGGACATCGCCACCGTGGTGGACGCGAGCCGCCCGTGGCCGGTCAAGGTCATCCTGGAGACCAGCCAGCTGACGCAGGACGAGAAGATCGTGGCGTGCGCCATTTCCAAGGCGGCAGGGGCGGCGTTCGTGAAGACCTCCACCGGCTTCAGCTCCGGCGGGGCCACCGCGGAGGACATTGCGCTCATGCGGCGGATCGTCGGGGACGACGTGGGGGTGAAGGCCTCCGGCGGCGTGCGCTCGGCGGAGGACGCCCTGAAGATGATCGCCGCGGGCGCCAACCGGCTGGGCGCGTCCGCCTCCGTGGCCATCGTCACGGGGAAGACCTCCAACGCCAAGTACTAGCGTGGCGCTGACGAAGGCCCAACGCGCCACCTTGAAGGGGGCGCTCTTGGAGCAGAGGCGGGGGCTCTCGAAGAAGGGGCCCGTGAAGATTGAGCCCAACCGCACCTCGGAGGCGAAGGTGGGCGGTGACGAGGACGAGCAGCCGCTCAACGAGATGATGCAGTCCATTGCCTCGGCCCGGAACCGCAACATGGAGGGCGTGTTGGGGCGGGTGGAGAAGGCGCTCCGGAAGCTGGACGAGGACGAGGAGCTGTACGGCGTCTGTGACGGGTGCGACGAGGACATCGCCTTCGGGCGGTTGAAGGCCATGCCGTGGGCGGAGCTGTGCGTGGCCTGCCAGGGTAAGATGGACGGGCCCCGGACGGGCCACACGCGGAAGAGGCTGACCGACTACACGTGACAACGGAGGCGCGCATGATCCCGAAGGAGCTTCTGCAGGCGGTGCAGGCGTGGCGCAGCGGGGACCCGGACCCGGCGACGGCGGCGGAGCTGGCCGGGCTGGTGGAGGCGGGCAACGCGGCGGAGCTGGCAGACCGCTTCGCGGGGGTGCTCGAGTTCGGCACCGCGGGGCTGCGCGGGGTGCTGGGGGGCGGCCCCAACCGGATGAACCGCGCGGTGGTGCGGAGGACCACGGCGGGGCTGGCGCGGTACCTCAAGGCCCACGTCCCGGACGTGGCCCGCCGCGGCGTGGTGGTGGGCCGGGACGGCCGGCGGATGAGCCGCGAGTTCGCCGAAGACACCGCGTGCGTGCTGGCCGCCGAGGGAATCCCCGCGTTCGTGTTCGACGACGTGGTGCCCACGCCCGTCACCGCCTTTGCCACGCTGCGCTTGGGGGCCGCGGCAGCGGTGATGGTGACCGCCAGCCACAACCCGCCCGAGTACAACGGCTACAAGGTCTATTGGTCCAACGGCGCGCAGATCATTCCGCCGCACGACAAGGGCATTGCCGCGGCCATAGACCGGGTGGAGCCCGCCAACCAGGTGAAGCTGCTGCCGCGCGGGGAGGCCGAGGCGAAGGGGCTGTGGAAGCCGGTGGCGCCCGAGGTGGACGAGGCCTACCTGCGCGCCATCATGGCGCTGCGCCTGCACCCGGAGTCCGCGGCGAAGCTGTCCGTGGTCTACACCGCCATGCACGGGGTGGGCGGGCGCTGGGTGGAGGCGGCGTTCCAGCGCGCGAACGTGGGCACGCTGCACCCGGTGGCCGCGCAGCACGCGCCGGACGGTGACTTCCCCACGGTGCGCTTCCCCAACCCGGAGGAGCCGGGCGCCATGGACCTGTCCATCGCGCTCGCCGAGCAGGTGGGGGCGGAGCTGGTGCTCGCCAACGATCCGGACGCAGACCGGCTGGCGGTGATGGCCCGTGACGCGGGCGGCAAGCTGCGCGCGCTCACCGGCAACGAGGTGGGCGTGCTGCTCGGCCACTACACGCTGACGCAGCGGACGCCGCGCCCGGACAAGCCGCTGGTCATCACCACCATCGTCTCCTCTGCGCAGCTGCAGGCGCTGGCGCAGGCCGCCGGGGCGCTGTACGCGGAGACGCTCACGGGCTTCAAGTGGGTGGCGAACCGCGCGCTGGAACTGGAGAAGTCCGACGGGGCCACCTTCCTCATGGGGTACGAGGAGGCGCTCGGGTACACGGTGGGGACGGTGGCGCGGGACAAGGACGGCGTGGGGGCGGCGCTGGTGTTCGCGGACCTGGCGGCGTGGTGCAAGGGGCGCGGCACCACGGTGCTCGGGTACCTTGAGGAGATCCAGCGCGCGCACGGGCTGTTCGTGGCGGGGCAAAAGAACTTCACTTTCCCCGGCACGGAGGGGGCGGCGGTCATCCAGCGGATCATGCAGGGCTTCCGCTCCTCCCACCCCGCCGCGGTGGGCCCCTACGCGGTGCGCGTGACGAAGGACTACCAGTCCGGGACGCTGCCGCTGCCGCCGTCCAACGTCGTCGCCTACGAGTTGGAGGGGGGAAGCCGCATCACCGTGCGCCCGTCCGGCACGGAGCCGAAGATCAAGTACTACTTCGAGCTGAAGGAGTCGCTCGCGCCGGGCGAGCCGATGGCCGCGGCGCGCGCGCGGGCGGCAGGGAAGCTGGAGGCGCTGCAGGCGGCCTTCCTCGAACTGGCGCGGGTGCGGGGCCAGCCGTAGGGTCGTTCCCCATGCTGCGCTCTTTCACCCTCGTCGCCGTCTCGCTGCTGGCCGCGCCTGCATTCGCGCAGGTGATCGAAGTCTCCGAGCCCATCATCCGCAGCCAGGGCTGGAGCACCATGGCAGGCCTCACCGTGGGCGAGGCGCGCACGGTGGTGACCGGCCAGGCCACCTTCCCCGGGCTGTCGGTGGGCGTGCTGCGCGGGATGCATTCGCGGGTAGATGCCGGGGGACTGTTCTCCTTCAACTACGGCGTGGAGGGGAACGCGGCGGACATTGCCCCGGAGTTGAAGCTGCAGGGGCGGGCGCGCGCGTCGCTGTACCAGGGGCAGCGCGTCAACCTGGGAGCGGAATTCTCACCCGGGGCGCTCGTCGTCTTCCGTCCCAATGACCAGCGGGAGTGGGGCATGACCGTGCCCATGGCACTCACCCTGGGCATCCCGGTGGGCAGCGCGCTGCACCTGCACGCCGCGGTGGAGTGCCCGCTGTGGTTTGACTTCGCCTCCACGAAGCTGCGGGTGCCCATCCTGGCCGGGGGAGGGGCGGAGTACTTCCTGGACCGCAGCGTCGCGCTGACCCTGAACCTGCGGACGGGGCCCACCCTGCAGACCTGGGCTGGAACGGGCGTCTTCACCTTCCAGTCGCTGCTTGGCGTGGCGTGGAGGCTGTAGCCGCCATGCGGCCCTCGCTCGCGTCTTTCGCCAGTGCCGCGCTGTTGTGGGGCTGCAAGGCGAGCGTGCCCGCCTCCCCGGTGGATGCCGGGACGCCGGCAGCCGCCACCGCTGCAGCGCAACCGGCCATCCCGGGAGCGCCCGACGTCCCGGTGACCATCCCCCCCGTGAAAAGGCCCGTTACGCACCTGGTCGTGATGCTGCACGGGTACGGGGCGGACGCCCAGTCCTTCGCCCGCATCTCCCGGATGGTGACGTCCCGGCTGTCCACCGCGGAGGTGCTCATCCCGGATGCGTTTGATCCCTACGAGGGGGGCCCCACCGGGCGCCAGTGGTTCAGCCGCCAGGGAAACCTGGAGGCCGAGCGCTTGGAGCGGGTGGCCCGGGCCGGTCAACGCCTGTCGGCGTGGCTGGACGCGGAACTGCAGCGCCGGGGTCTGCTGGCAGACCGGCTGGTGGTGGTGGGCTTCTCTCAGGGGGGCATGCTCGCCGGCTGGCTCGCGCTGAACCGCGGGCAGCGCCCGGCGGCGGTGGTGGTGATGTCCGGCCAGGTGGTCCAGTCGGCGGCGGCCGTGCCCACGCGCGGGCGCGCCGCGCCGGTGCTGGTGGTCCACGGGGAGGCGGACCGCGTCATCCCGGTGGACGTGGTGGACCCCGGCGTGCAACTGCTCGAGTCCGCTGGCCTCAAGGTCACCCGCCGCGTCCTGCCGGGGCTCGGACACGGGGTGCAGGTGGACGAGTTGAACGAGATTGCAATGTTCCTGGCCGAGGCCACCGGCGAGCGCTGAGCGCGCGCGCTGTCAGGGTGCCCCGGGGCAGCGGTCGCTGCAGGTGTGCGCATGGAGGACATGAACGCAGAGACAGGGGACGCCGCGGTCGGAGTCCTCGGGGGCGTCGGGGCGAGCGGCGTCCGGGAGCCTGCGGTTACCGGTGCTCCGGGTCGTACGGCTGGCCCAGCGCGGCGGGGGCCTGGCCGCGGCCGCCCTGTACGGCGAGCACCCCGAGCGTGAGCGCGTAGGGCAGCGCCATCAACACGCCCTGCGGCACCACCGCGAGTACGCCGGGGGCGGAGGAGGCGAGCCCCACCCGCAGCGCGTTTCCCGCGGCGAAGAAGACCGCCGCGCCGAATGCGCCCAGCGGAGACCAGCGCCCGAACACCATGGCCGCAAGGGCCATGAAGCCCAGCCCCGCCGGCATGTGCTGCTCGAAGCGGTCCAGCGTGCTGGTGGAGAGCACCGCGCCTCCGAGCCCCGCGAGCAGCCCGCCGCCCACAACGCACGCGGCGCGCAGCCCCGCCACCGAGACGCCCAGCGTGGCCACCGCCGCAGGGGCCTCGCCCACCGCGCGGACGCGCAGCCCCCACGCCGTGCGGTACAGCAGAAACGAGAGCGCGAAGGGCAGGGCGAGGGCCAGCCAGGTGAGCGCCGTGTGGCCGTTGAGCGCGCGCAAGAGCGGCACCCCCTCCAGCGCGGGCAGCCCGTGGCGCGAAAGCTGCGCAATGGGCGGGGTGCCGGTGGGGGAGAAGCGCGCCTCCAGAAGGAAGCTGAACAGCGACAGCGCCACCAGGTTGAGCGCCATGCCGGAGATGACCTGGTCCGCGCGCAGGCGCAGGGACAAGAGCGCGTGCACCCCGGCCACCGCCGCCGCTGCGGCCATCCCCACGCACACCGCGAGCGGGGTGGGCAGGGACAGCGCCGCCACCGCCGCCACGAAGGCGCCGGTGCGCATGAGCCCCTCCACGTGCAGGCTCACCACGCCGGCGCGCTCGGACAACGTGGCCCCCAGCGCGGCGAAGACGAGCGCCGGCGCGTAGTCCAGCGTGGAGGCGAGCAGCGCCTCGAGCAACTCAAGCACGGGGCGTCTCCTTCCTGCGCAGGAGCAGCCACGCCCAGCCGAGGCGTGCCGCCACGAACAGCAGCGCCAGCCCCTGGATGAGCTCCGGGAAGCCGCGGTGCACCCCCAGCAACTGCATGCGGGTGCCCCCCGCGCGCAGGGCGCCGAAGAGCAGGGACGAGGCCGCCACGCCGAGCGGGTGGTTGCCGCCGATGAGCGCCATGGCGATGCCGTCGAAACCGTACGGGGCGGCCAGCCGCCCCGGGTAGCGCAGCTCGCTGCCCAGCACGAGCACCGCGCCGGCCAGCCCCGCGAGCGCACCGGCCACCGCCATGGCCGTCCACGTCCTGCCCTCCACCGGCAACCCCGCGGCGCGCGCCGCCTCCTGCCCCCGTCCCACCGCGCGCGTCTCCAGCCCGTGCGTGGTGCGGAGCAGCCACGCGGCCACCGCCGCCGCGGCGGCGAGCGACAGCGGCAGCCCCAGGTTCAGGCGCGAGGACTCGCCGAGTAGGCGCGGCATCACCGCGGACGGGTGCACCTCCGCGGTGCCCGCCCCGGCCGGTCCCTGCAGCGGCCCCACCACCAGCCAGTTCTCCACCAGCGCCACTGCCACCCAGTTCAGCATGATGGTGGAGATGACCTCGTGGACGCCGCGCCGCAGCTTCAGCGCGGTGGGCAGCAGCGCCCAGGCCGCCCCCGCCGCTGCGGCTGCGAGCAGGCACACAGGCAGGTGCAGGGCCGGGGGCAGCTGGACCGCCGCCCCCACCACCGCCGCGGCCAGCCCGCCCCAGAGCAGCTGCCCCTGCGCCCCGATGTTGAAGAGCCCCACCTGGAAGGCCACCGCCACCGAGAGCCCCGCGAGCAGCAGCACGGAGGCCTTGCCCGCGGACTCGCCCAGCGGCCGCAGCACCGCGGCGGCGTCCCCGGTGGACAGCCAGCGCGGCACGTCCCCGAAGCCGCCCAGCGCCATCTGCCCGAAGGCCTCGGCCGCCAGCCCCGCGTCTCCCAGCGCCGCGGCGAGCGCGACGAAGCAGGCGCCGAGCGCGGCGGTCACCGCGAGCAGCGAGGGGAGGGCGCGGGCGAGGCGGCCGTCAGCCACGGTCCACCTCCGTGCCGAGCATGAGGCGCCCCATGCGGCGCTCGTCGAACTGCGCGCGCGGGAGTTCCGCTACGGTGCGCCCGCCGTACAGGACGTAGGCGCGGTCGGACAGCGCGAGCACCTCCTCCAGGTCCAGTGACACCAGCAGCACCGCGTGTCCCCGCGCGGCGTGGGCCCTCAGCTGGGCGCGTACGGCCGCCACCGCGCCAATGTCCAGGCCGCGCGTGGGCTGCACCGCAACCAGCACGGCGGGGTCCAGCGACAGCTCGCGCGCCATCACCACCTTCTGCTGGTTCCCTCCGGAGAGCACCTGCATGGGCAGGGAGGCGTCGCGCGGGCGGACGTCCCAACGCTCCATTTCAAGCACCGCGGCGGCGTGACGCCCTGCAGAGTCGATCCACGGGCCGCGCGCGAATGGCGGCACCCGGTGGCGGCCGAGCGAGAGGTTCTCCTCCACGGAGAAGCTGCCCACCATGGCGTGGCGATGGCGATCTTCCGGGACGTGGCCCACGCCTGCGGTGCGGAAGGCAGCCGGGGTGCCGGCGGTGAGCGGCTTCCCCCGGACCTCCAGCGTGCCCGCGGTGAGCGGACGCAGCCCCGTCACCACCTCGGCGAGCTCGCGCTGCCCGTTGCCGTCCACGCCCGCAATGCCCACCACCTCCCCCGCGCACAGCCGGAGCGAGACCCCCTTCAGCGCCGGGCGCCCCTGGGGGCCGTCCGCGCAGACGCCGGAGAGCTGGAGCAGGGGCGCGCCGGGCGTGGCCGGCTGGAAGGGCGGGGGCGGCGGCGGCGGCTCCCCCATGACGTGGGCCGCCAGCACCTCGGGCGTGGTGCCCGCGGCCTTCAGCTCCGCCACCTTGCGACCGCGCCGCATCACCGCCACGCGCTCGCAGAAGGCGAGCACCTCCTTCAGCTTGTGGCTGACGAGCACCACCGCCGTGCCCGCGTCCGCGAGCCGCCGCGCTACCGCGAAGAGCTCGTCCGCCTCGTCCGGGGTGAGCACCGCGGTGGGCTCGTCCAGCACGAGCGCGCGGGCGCCCCGGTGCAGCGCCTTGACGATCTCCACCTTCTGCCGCGCCCCTACGCCCAGCTCTCCCAGGCGCGCCCGCGGGTCCAACTGGAAGCCGAATCTGGCGCACAGCGCCTCCACCGCGGCCTCCGCGGCCTGCACGTCCAACAGCAGCCCCCGCGCGGTGGGCTCCGCGCCGAGCACCACGTTCTCGGCCACCGTCAGGGTGGGCACCAACATGAAGTGCTGGTGCACCATCCCAATGCCGCGGGCGATGGCGTCCCTGGGCGAGCGGAACACCACGGGCGCGCCGTCCACGGAGAGGGTGCCCGCGTCCGGGCGGTACAGCCCGTAGAGCACGTTCATCAGCGTGCTCTTCCCCGCGCCGTTCTCCCCCACCAGCGCCAGCCGCTCCCCCGCGGCGAGCCCCAGCGACACGTCGTCCAGCGCGCGCACCGCGCCGAAGCTGCGGGAGATGTGCTGCAGGGAGATCAGGGCTGGGCCTTGAACGACGGGAGGCCTTCAAGGGTGGCGGGAATGGTCAGGCCGCCCGAGACGATCCGCTGGCGCAGCGCCTCCACCTTCGCCAGCGCCTCCGCCTTGCCGGGGAATTCCGCGCGCACCTCGGCCAGGCCCACGCCCTTCTGCGCCAGCCCCAGCGCGGTGTCCCCGGCGGTGAAGCGTCCAGCTGCCACGTCCCGCGCCGCCTCGTACACGGCCAGGTCCACGCGCTTCACCATGGAGGTGAGGACGGCGTCCGGGGCCAGGTGGTGCTGGTCCGAGTCCACGCCAATGGCCCACGCCTGCGCGCCGCCCGCGCGCGCCTCCTTCACTGCCTGGATGACCCCCACGCCGTCCGAGCCGGCCGCGTGGAACAGCACGTCCGCCCCCTTCGCCAGCAGGTCCGCCCCCACCTGCTTCCCGGCGGCCACGTCGTCGAAGTTGCCGGTGTAGGCCGCGAGCACGCGCGCGGCCGGGTTGGTGGTGGCCACCCCCGCGCGGAAACCGGCCTCGAACTTCTTCACCAAGGAAATCTCCATCCCGCCCACGAACCCCACGGTCCCCTTCGTCACCAGGCCCGCGAGCGCCCCGGCGAGGAAGCTTCCCTCCTCCTCCCGGAACACCACCGAGCGCACGTTGGGAAGGCCAATGGGATTGCCGGCCGGATCCAGCAGCGTGCTGTCGATGAGCAGGAAGCGGGCGGACGGGTTGCGCCGGGCCACCGTCTCGGTGGCGTTCTCCAGCATGAAGCCGGTGGCGATGACGAGCCCCGCCCCCTGGTCCACGAGCAGCTGAAGGTTGGGCTCGTAGTCCTCCTGCGCCTTGCTGGAGAGCACCACCGGTTCCACCGCCACGGCCCGGATGGGGGGCGTCAGGGTGCGCAGTTCCTGCGGCAGGGAAGCCTCGAGCGCGCCCGGGGGCAGTGGGGTGTAGCGGTTGGCGGACAAGGCCTTCCCCGCCGCCCACGTCTCCAGCCCGCGCAGGGCCGAGTCGTTGAACGAATGGTCGCCTCGCCCGCCCACGTCGATGACGAGCCCCACCTTCTGGGACGGTGCCGCTGCGGCAGGGCCCGGGGACGGCGCTCCCTGCGCGCCGGCGCCCTCCTTACTGCGGCAGGCGGAGAGCGCCAGGGCGGCGGCGCAGGCGAACAGCACTGGACGGAAGGACACGGGCAACTCCCGAAAAAGGGGCGGACACGTCAAAGTCCGCGCAAGATAGCAGCGCATGCGACCGTACGAACTGATCAAGGCGAAGCGCGAGGGTCATTCGCTCCCGCCGGACGCCATCCGCACCTTCATGGACGGCTACACGAAGGGCGCCATCCCGGACTACCAGATGTCCGCACTGTGCATGGCGGTCTTCTTCAAGGGGATGACCGCCGTGGAGTTGGGGGCCTGGACGCGGGCCATGCTGGAGTCCGGCGAGGTGCTGGATCTCTCCGACATCCCGGGCGTGAAGGTGGACAAGCACAGCACCGGCGGGGTGGGGGACAAGGTCTCCCTGTCGCTCGCGCCGCTGGCCGCCGCGTGCGGCGTGCCGGTGCCCATGATCTCCGGCCGGGGTCTGGGCCACACCGGCGGCACGCTGGACAAGCTGGAGTCCATCCCCGGCTTCCGCGTGGACCTCTCCGTGGCGGACTACCGGAGAATGGTGCGGGAGGTGGGGGCGTGCCTCATTGGCCAGACCGCCACGCTCGCCCCCGCGGACAAGAAGCTGTACGCGCTGAGGGACGTCACCGCCACGGTGGACTGCATCCCGCTCATCGCCAGCAGCATCATGAGCAAGAAGATGGCGGAGGGCATTGACGCGCTGGTGCTGGACGTGAAGACCGGCTCCGGCGCGTTCATGAAGCGACAGGAGGACGCCGCCGCGCTGGCCCGCACCATGATCGGCATTGGCGCGGAGATGGGGAAGAAGGTGGTGGCCCTCATCACGGACATGGACCAGCCGCTCGGCAGCGCGGTGGGCAACAGCCTGGAGGTGATGGAAGCTGTGGACATGCTCGGAGGCTGCGCGCCGGCCGACTACACCGAGGCCACGCTCGCGCTGACCGCCGAGATGCTGGTGCTGGGCAAGGTGGCGAAGGACGAGCAGGAGGCCCGTGGGCAGTTGCAGGAGGCCATCCGCAGCGGGCGGGCGGTGAAGAAGCTGGAGGAGATCGTCCGGTGGCAGCACGGGGACCCGGTCGCGGTGACGGACTACGCGCGGCTGCCCCGCGCCCGCGGCGTGGTGGACCTGGCCGCCCCCGCGGACGGGGTGGTGACCGGCATTGACTCCGAGGCGGTGGGGCTGGCCGCGATGGCGCTGGGCGCGGGCCGGGAGCGGACCGACTCGGTCATTGATCCCGGCGTGGGCTTCCTCCTCCGCAAGAAGGTGGGGGACCGCGTGCGCGCCGGGGAGCCGCTCGTGCAGGTACACTTCAACGACGACGCGAAGCTGGAGGACGTGAAGCGCCGGGTGCTCGCCGCCTACCGCTTCGGCCCGTCCGCGCCGGTCCCCCGGCCGCTCGTCCTGCAGCGGCTGCAATAGCGGCGCGCGCCATTCCGCCTATGATGGAGAGCCCCATGTCCCTCTACGACCAAATGCAGGAGACGCTCGGCGTCGTCCGCGCCCGGGCCCCCGGGTTTTCTCCCCAGGTGGGCATCATCCTCGGCAGCGGGCTGGGCGACTTCGCGGACACCCTGGAGGGGCGGACGGTCATCCCGTACGCGGAGCTGCCGCACTTCCCGCACTCCTCCGTTCCCGGGCACGCCGGGCGGCTGGTGCTGGGCACGCTGGGGGGCGCCTCCATCGTGGCCATGCAGGGGCGGGTGCACGCCTACGAGGGCTACTCCAACGTGCAGGTGGCCTTCCCGGCGCGGGTGCTCTGTGGGCTCGGCATCAAGACCCTGGTGGTGACCAACGCCGCGGGCGGCATCCACCCGGACTGCGGCCCCGGGGACCTGATGGCCATCACGGACCACATCAACCTCTCCGGGTGGAACGCGCTCACCGGCCCGAACGATGACAGGCTCGGGCCCCGCTTCCCGGACATGAGCCACGCCTACCACCCGGCGCTCACGCAGTTGCTCGGACGCGTGGCGCAGGAACAGGGGGTGCCGCTGCGGCGGGGCGTGTATGTCATGTCCTCCGGCCCCTCGTATGAGACGCCGGCCGAGATCCGCATGCTGCGCACGCTGGGGGCTGACGCGGTGGGCATGAGCACCGTGCCGGAGGTGGTGGCTGCCGCGCACATGGGCGTGCGGGTGGTGGGCATCAGCTGCATCACCAACCTGGCTGCCGGCATTGGGCATCACCCGCTCAGCCACGAGGAGGTGGCGGAGACGGCGGGGCGCGTGCGGGACGTCTTCATCCGGTTGCTCGCGGCCTTCCTCCCTGCCACGACGAAGGCCTGAACATGGCGAGCAAGGCCAGGTCGACGTCCAGGCCGAAGCCGCGGCAGAAGCCCGCCCGAACGCGGCGCGCCGCTGCCTCGCGCGCCCCGTCCAGCGGAGACGGCCGGCAGGTGCCCGCGACGTTTCTGCTGCGGGACCTCGGAGACCGCCAGGGGGACTGGGTGGATCGGGAGGGGGACTTGGCGCTCGGGGGCGTCTCCTGGCGCGGAAAGACGCCCGCCCTCGGCCAGCGCGTGGAGGACCGGTTCCGGCTCCCGCGCGTCCCCCGCGAGCTTCGCGCCGAGGGTGAGATCCTCCGCGCGGCCAAGCGCAGCGGCGGCATCGACTTCCACGTCCGTTTCACCGAGTTGGACAACGCGTCCGAGCTCTGCATTGCGCGGTACCTGGACGAATTCGACAAGGGAGGCTGAACCCCCATGCCCGCCCGCATCCCCTGGAAAGAGCTCTTCGAGGCCGCCTCCGCGGCGCGCGCCCGCGCCTACGCCCCGTACTCCGACTTTCAGGTCGGCGCGGCGCTGCTGACGGAGGACGGGACCATCTTCGCGGGCGGCAACGTGGAGAACGCCTCCTACGGGCTGTCCATCTGCGCCGAGCGGAACGCCATCAGCCGCGCGGTGCTGGAGGGACACCAGCAGGTGCGCGCGGTGGCCATCGTGGTGGACACGGACACCCCCACGCCGCCGTGCGGCATGTGCCGGCAGACCATGGCGGAGTTCGCCGCCCCCGGCATGGAGGTCCGCTCCCGCAACCTGGAGGGCAAGGAACTGCGCACCACGCTCGAGAAGCTCCTGCCCCACGCCTTCACCCGCGCGTTCTTCTGAGGCCTCGCCCCGTGTCCCTGCTCGTCCGCAATGGAACCCTCGTCACGATGGACGCGCAGCGGCGCGTGCTGGAGGCCGACCTGCTCGTGGAGGGGGGGCGCATCCAGAGGGTGGGCAAGCGGCTGAAGGCCCCGCCCGGGACCCCGGTGCTGGACGCCTCGGGGCAGGTGGTGCTGCCCGGCTTCATCCACGGCCACCTGCACGCCTGCCAGACGCTGTTCCGCAACCGCGCGGACGGGCTGCAGCTGCTGGACTGGCTCAAGCAGCGCATCTGGCCGTTCGAGGCTGCGCACGACGCGCGCTCGCTCCGCGCCTCGGCGGACCTCACCTTCGCGGAGCTCATACGGTCCGGCTCCACGGCGGCGTTGGACATGGGCACCGTGCACCACACGGACGAGGTGTTCGCCTCCGCGCGGGACGCCGGCTTCCGGCTCACCGGCGGCAAGGCCATGATGGACGCCGGCGTGGGCGTGCCCGCGGGGCTGCGCGAGGCGACGCGCCGGTCCCTGGACGAGAGCGTGGCGCTGATTGACCGGTGGCACGGCACCGGGGGCGGGCGGCTGCGGTACGCCTTTGCGCCCCGCTTCGTGCTGTCCTGCACGGACGACCTGCTGTCCGAGGTGGTCCGCCTCACGCACGCGCGCGGGGTGCGCATCCACACCCACGCCTCGGAGAACCCGAGCGAGTGCGCGGTGGTGCGCGAGCGCACCGGCCGGGACAACGTGGATCACTTCCACAAGCTGGGGCTGACGGGGCCGCACGCCACCTTCGCCCACTGCGTGTGGCTGTCCCGCAAGGAGCAGCGGATCCTCCGGGAGACCGGCACGGTGGTCTGCCACTGCCCCAGCTCCAACCTGAAGCTGGCGTCCGGCATTGCCCGGGTGCCCGAGTTGATGGACGCCGGTGTTCACGTCTGCCTCGGGGCAGACGGGGCGCCCTGCAACAACAACCTGGACATGTTCATGGAGATGCGGCTCGCGGCGCTGCTGCACAAGCCGCGGGTGGGGCCGCTCGCCATGCCGCCGGTCCGCGTCCTTGAGATGGCCACGCTGGAGGGGGCGCGTGCGCTGGGGCTGCAGGACGAGCTCGGCTCGCTGGAGGTGGGCAAGCGCGCGGACCTGTGCACCGTGTCCCTGGCGGGCCTGCACGCCACGCCCAACGGCGAGGACGTGATGGGGGCGGTGGTGCACGCCGCCCAGTCCTCGGACGTGCGCCACGTGGTGATTGACGGCCGGGTGGTGATGCAGGACCGGCAGCTGCTGACGCTGGACGAGCAGGAGGTCCGTGCGCGCGCGGACGCGGAGATCCGGAAGCTGCTCCGGCGCCTCGAGTCCCCGCGCCGCAAGACGGCCTGAGCCCCGGGGACCGCGGCGCGCCGGGGGCTTCGGTTGCGGCGAGGCCACCGTGCGCGCTCGCCGGCAGGGGACACCGCCGGGGGCAACGCACCGGTAGGGCGTGGCCCGCAGCCGTCCGTGGGACCTGGTCCGGGTCACGCGACGGGGGGCCTGTCCCAGCGCCAGCACCGCACGGCTGCAGCCCCTTCCCGCGCGGCCCGCCAGCCCTCCGGAGCGCCCGCGCGAACACCGCCGCGGCCGTTCCGTCCGGCCGCCGGGACGGTTTCCACGTCCCCGGACGGTCCGGCGCGCGCTGGGGGACGTGGCCGGCGGGGCGTCCCCCGGTTAGTGTTTCCCTCTGAACATGCTCCGCACATTTTCCACTTGGCACCTGGGGCTTCTGCTCGCCGCGGCGGTGACGGGATGCCAGTGCACCCCCCGCCTGGCCCCGGACGCCGGGGCGCCCGCGCCGGCAGTGGACGCCGGGGTGCTCCCGCCCGAGGACTACGTCATCGTGGACGGGGGAGGGCCCACGCCGCCTCCTTTCCGGGACGCGGGCACCCCCCCGGAGCGCGTGGATGGCGGCCACGTGCCGCGCCTGGATGGCGGGGAGGTCAGCTGGGACGCAGGGCTGCCCGCGGACGCCGGGCTGTCCATCCACATCCCATCGGCGCCGTTCCCGGCGGACGGCGCCTTCGAGGACTGCAACGGCGCGCTGCTGGCGGACGCGCTGGACGCCGGGGCCGCCTCCGGTGACGTCTACTTCCCGGTGTGCGTGGCCCTGCGCCAGGTCAGCGGGACGGCGGCGCTCAGCGGCGCGCCGGTGGGGCAGACGGTCTCCTGGACGCTGAAGACCTCAGACTACTCCAGCCAGTACGTGGACTCGCCGCAGGACGGGGGCTGGTCCTTCCGGGCGCTGCGCAGCCCCTACGACGACTTCACCTGGCACCCGGTGGAGATCTTCCCCACCCATGACGGGCCTCTTTCCACCGGCCCCATGCCGCTGCTGACCGACCAGTCCCGGGACCTCGCCACTGCCGCCTGGGAGGTGTCCGGGACCACCCGCTTCGGAGGCGCGCCGTGGCTGCCCTCCACCAACCCTCGGGACTTCACGCTGGGAGCGGCCAGCCCAGCCTACAGCCAGTCTGCCTCCGCCACCACCGCGGACGGTGGCTACGCGGTGCGCCTGGTGGAGGGGACATACGGGCTCGCGGTCAGCATGCCGAAGGAGGCGCTGGGCACCACGGCCATCAACGGTTACCCGCTGCCGCTGCCCCTGCAACTGGACCAGCCGGCCACCGTGGACGTGGACCTCCCGGCCTCGCTCCTCGAGGGAACGCTCACCGTGGACAACCAGCAACTCCCGGACCGCATCCCCGGAGGGCCGGACTTCACGCTGGAGTACGAGCGCACGGGCCAGCCGGTGGCGCTGAGCGCCCACGAGGCCACCGCCGGGAACCTCCGCGCGGTGCTTCCGCAGGACACCTACGCGGTCAACCTGCTGCTCCCGGACGCGGTGGACCGCCATCTGCCGTCGTACCTGGAGCACTTCCGGCTGACGCCGTCGCTGTCTCTCGCGCAGGACCAGTACGTCCAGTTCCCGCTCTCCACCTTCCGTTGGGAGGGGGCCATCCTGCTGGACGGCCAGCCCGTGCCGGCGCTGCCGGGCACGCTCTGGACGATGTACGCGTACGGCTACTGGAGCAACGCGAGGCCGTGGTTCGTGTCGTATTACACGGTCCCCGCGGACGTCCCCTCGTTCCTCCTGCGGCTCTTCCCCTCCACCTACTACCTGCTGCTGTGGCTGGACGAGGGGTTCCACCCGGACCTCGCCGCCGGCTGGTTCCTGGTGGACGCGTACAAGCAGGTGACGCAGGACTTCTCGCAGGTGGTGGACGTGGAGACGCGCGAGTTCACCGGCACGCTCACCATTGATGGCCAGCCCGCCACCTCGCCGCTGACGGTTGGCACCCTCACGTTCCAGAACAGCGAGGACTCGTACCGCAAGCGCATTGAGACGCGGGACGGCACGTTCCGGGTGCGCGTGCCCAAGGGCACCTACGACGTGTTCTTCACCATCGACGCGGACGCCTACCCCGGCTACGCCGTGGGGCGGACGCTCGTGGCCTCCAGCGTGGACCTGGCGGCGGATGCCACGCGCGCGCTCGCGTACGACACGGTCCGCATCTCCGGTCCAGTGCAGCTTTCGGGCGCCGTGGTGCCCAACGCGCTCCCGGCGGGTGCGGAGTTGACGCTGAAGCTCTACCCGCTCTCCTACCCGTTCAGCTTCACCGCCACGCTGGAGGGGGGCACCGGGGCATACGCCTTCCGCATCCCACCCGGCGTGTACGACGTGGACGTGGTGCTCGCCGAGGGTGTCCTGCCGAAGACGGCCTGGGGCCGTGCGCCGTACGCCGTCGCCTGGCCGTTGCAGAGGCCCTGAGCCCCGCGCCCGGCGTGGCCCTTCCCTGGGCTAGGCTCCACGCCCACCATGAGCGTTCGAGGCATCCGCAAGGACATCCAGCAGGCGCTTTCCAACGACGGCCGCGTGGACGCGGGCGAGCTGGACCGCATTGCCCTGCGCGCGCGGGACGGGGGTAAGGTGGATGCCGCCGAGCGCGCCGAGCTGTCTGGGCTGCAGGGCAACGGCGCGGTGGACGGCGCGCGCCTGGCCGAGCACCTGGAGGCGCTCTCCGCGGACGCGTTCGTGCCCGGGGCGGTGCGGGGCAAGGTGGCGCAGGTGGAGGGGCGGTATGCGCAGGTGGCCACGGACGTGCCCGGGCTGACCGCGCGGGTGGGGCTGTTCGACAGCGTCCTCGCCCTGGAGGGCAAGGCGGTGGCGGACGGGCGGTTGCAGGTGCTGCTCGAGGGGCGCACCGTCACCGTCCCCGTGCGCAAGGGCGAGGGCGCCGCGGCGGCGCTGGAGAAGGTGCGCGCGCAGCTGCCGGCCGGGGTGGCAGGACGCGTCTTCTCCGGGACCGTGGATGCCCAGGTCCCCAGCCGCTTCGAGGGGGCCGTTGCCCGCCGCTCGGACGCGGCGGCGCACCTGGCGCTGTACCGTCCGCAGTCCCTGTCCCTGCGCCCCGGCGAGCAGCCGCTGCGCGTGGTGGTAACGGGCTACGGCCCCTTCCCGGGCGTGGATAAGAACCCGTCCGGCGAGTTGGCGAAGCAGCTCGCGAAGGCCGGCCTGCAGGGGGCGAAGGTGGAGTACCGGGTGCTGCCGGTGACGCACGCGGACGTGGACGCCTTCGTTGCGGAGATGCGCGGGAACCCGCCGGACCTGGTCATCTCCCTGGGCGTCTCCTCCGAGGCGCAGGTGGAGCCGCGGGGCCAGAACTGGAAGGCCAGCTACCCGGATGCCAACGGCAACTCGGTGACGGAGGGGAAGATCGCCGAGCAGGGCGGGGAGGACCTCCCCACGGGCCTGCCGCAGGACTGGATGGGGGCGGCGCTGCGGCGCAGCTTCGGTGCCTCGGCCACCGTCAACGCGAAGACGGAAGCCCCGGACACCTCGGCCTACCTCTGCAACTACCTCAATTACCGGCTGCTGGAGTCCTTCCCGCGAGGCGGCGGCACCATGGCCGGCTTCGTCCACGTCACGCGGGAGACGACGGCGGAGGAACTCTCGGTGCTCGCGGGGGCCGCGGTGGCCGCCCGGCTCGAGCAGCGGCGTGCCGAGCCGGAACCCCTGGGCTGAACGGCTCCCCCCGCGGGGCGCGGGTTTGCGGTAGGATGCGCCCCCTGAAGTCAGCTCCTGTGACAGGAAAGGGCAGGTCGAACGCACCATGTGGGAACGGTTCATGCGGGCAATGCGCAGCTTTGCGGGCTTCTTCGTGACGTCCATGGAGAACCCGGAGCTCATCCTCGAGCAGAACATCCGGGACCTGAACGACCAGGTTCCCAAGATGAACGAGTCCATCGCCATGGTTCGGGCGAACGTGACGCTGCTGGAGAAGGAGAACGCCAAGTACCAGCAGACCATCCGGGAGCTGACGGCCAAGGTGAAGGCCGGCATCCAGGGGGGGCGGGATGACCTGGCCGCGCAGTACGCCACCCGGCTCCAGACGGAGAAGCAGGCGCTCGAGCGCAACGAGCAGCAGCTGGCCACGGCGAAGGCGGCCTACGAGAAGGCGCTGAACGTGAAGAAGGCGTTCATACGGGAGAAGGAGAAGAAGACGCAGGAGGCCATGGCGGCCATCCGGGACGCGCGCCGCTCGCAGTGGCAGGCCAAGGTGGCGGACGCCATGGAGTCCTTCCAGGTGGCCGGGCTGGACGCCACCCACGACGAGATGCTCCGCAAGGTGCAGGAGCAGACCGCGGTGAACGAGGCGCGGATGGAGATGGCGCTGGACTCCGTGGACCAGGCCGGGCTGAAGCTGGAGGAGGACGCCGAGGCGCTGCAGGCGCAGGAGCTCCTCAAGCAGTTCAAGGCCGAGATGGGCATAGAGTCCCCCGCCCCCGTGGCGGACGTGGACGGCGGCGGGGAGAAGACCATCGGCAAGAAGGTGGACGTGAAGTAGCCGGATGACGCTCCGCGCCGGCCCCGGAGTCCGCTGGTTCCTGCTCGCGTGCCTGGGCGTGGGGGGCGCGTGGGTCGCCGTTCGGACGGGGGCGTGGGCGCGCGTGTCGGAGCGGATTGCCCCGGCGGTGCCGAAGCCGCCGCGCCTGTCCGCGGGTGACTTCCCTGCGGGCGCCTCCGCGCCGGTGGGGGGCTTCGCCTCGTTGCCAGACCGCCCGGTGCGGCTGGGCTTGCTGCCGCGCGGTGCCTCCGCGGCCATGCTTTGGGCCACCGGCGGGGCCGGGGCCGAGGCGCCGGGGCGCAAGGCGGGGCTGTTCGCCGCGGCCTACGCGCTGGACGCCGAGTCGCTCGCCTTCTCGCGCGAGGAGGACCTGCGGCAGGCGCTGCTGTCCGGCGGGGACGCGGGCGGGGTGGACATGGCCGCGCTGACGGTGGACCGGCTGGCGGCGTGGTGGCCGGAGCTCCGGGACGCTGCGCCGCGGACGGTGATGCTGCTGGGACGCAGCCGGGGGCAGGAGGCGGTAGCGGCGGTGGGGGCGGCGACAATTGCCGAGCTGCGGGGACGGCGCGTGGGCACCTACCGGCACGGCTCCGCCAGCTACTTCATGCTGTGGGCACTCAGCCGCGCCGGGCTCAGCCCCTCCGACGTGGTGCGCGTGGACCTCCCCTCCACGGTAGAGGCGGGGGCGTACCTGCGCGAGGGCAAGGTGGACGCGGTGGCCGGGCTGACGCAGGACGTGGCCATGGCGGCGCAGGCCCGCGGCGGCGCCGTGCTCGCCAGCACCGCGGACGCCCCGCACCTGTTGGCCACGGTCATCGTGGTGCGCGGGGAGTTCTCCGCCCGCTACCCGGACGCGGTGCGGCGCGTGCTGCGCGGGCTGCTGGAGGCCGGCAACACGGTGGCGAAGGACCCTGTGGGCGGCGCGCGCCTGCTTGGGCAGGTGGCGTCCTACCTGGGGGATCCGGCGCAGGCCGTGGCTGCCAACCCGCCTGCGGACCTCATGGAGAACCTGTCGTTCTTCGGCCTGCAGGGGGAGGCGCCGGTCACTTACGACGAGCTTTTCCAGAGCGCGCTGGCGCTGTACGAGAAGTTCTCCCCGGAAGGGCGCAGCGTCTCCGCGGAGGACACCCGGGAGCTCGGCCCGCTGCGCTACGTAGCCGGGAAACGTGAATGAGACGCGTCCCGTCCCCGTCCGGACCTGACATGCGAACCGTGCACGCGCTGGTCGCCGCACTCGTCGTCGCCGTGCTGTCAGCCGCCGGCTGCAGGTGCGGAAAACCCGCCGCGCCCGCTGCAGCGGTCCTCCCGCCGCTCGCGGTCCACGTGCCGTCGGAGGTGGACGGCGCGCTGTGGGTCCCGGACCTGGCGGCGCTCGGCTCCCGGCTGCGCGCGCTCGAGTCCCTGAAGGTGGCCTCTTTCGCCGCGCAGCTGCAGGGGCACGCATCCGG
>VGRA01000003.1 GCA_016875515.1 Deltaproteobacteria bacterium
CGTTGGGGTAGGCTGCCGAGCCAACATGTCCCCTTTCCCTTCCGTTGCTGCCCGCTCCCTCACGCTGTGCCTCCTGCTGCTCGCCGCCTGCGGCCGGGAGAAGGTGGTCGCCTCCGCCTGCCGGGAGGACCCGGACTGCCCGACCGGCTTGCTTTGCGAGGACTTCCAGTGCGTGCCGGCCAAGACCAAGGCCTGCGAGGTGGTGCTGGACGGCAACCCGGTGCTCCAGCCGGCCCCCTACGCGGCCAACTTCGGAGACGTGGACGTGCCGGACAGCGCGCTCACCCTGACGCTCCACAACATCGGCAACTGCACGCTGACGCTGTTCGAGATGGGGCTGGAGAAGGGCATGGACTCGCCGTTCACCTGCGACGCCTGCTCGGACTCGTTCCCGGTGGAGATATTCCCGGGGCGAAGCCGGGACCTGAAGCTGGGCTTCCGCGCCAAGGCGGTGGGGGCGGTGGCGGACGCGCTGAAGATCCTCTCGGATGACCGCGAGTTCTCCGAACTCAAGGTCCCCATACGCGCCAACTTCCTGGGCATCCCGGACCTCCGCGTGGCCCCCAACCCGGTGGAGTTCGGCTTCGCGGCCCAGTCCACCATGAAGGCGAAGACGGTGCGCATCACCAACAACGGCACTGGCGTGGCCGGGCTCACCGTGGAGTCCATTGCGCTGGACCCGCCGGCCACCGAGCACTTCGAGCTGGTGGGGCTGCCCGAGCTGCCCCTGGCCCTGCCGCCGGTGGGCAAGGACGAGTCCGCCATCCAATCGCTGGAGCTGCGCTACCACCCGCGCTCCTCCGAGCAGCACGCGGCGGATCTGGTGGTGACGAGCAACAAGGGCGTGGTGCGCGTGCCGGTGAGCGGCAGCGCGCTCGGGCCCCCCAAGCTGAACCTCAGCCCCACCTCCCTGGACCTGGGCAACGTGCCGCTCGGTACCACCAACGTCCTGCCGCTGACGCTCACCAACGAGGGCGGCTCGCCGCTGCAGGTGACCTACGCCTGGGGCGGCCCGTCCCCCGCGACGGACCTGTTCGCCACCCCGCTGCTCGTCCCCCCGGTGGCCCCCGGCGCCTACACCACCCTCAACGTGGCCTTCACCGCCACCGCGGCCGGCCCGGTGAGCGGGCTGCTGATGCTCTCCACCAACGACCCGGCGAAGCCCTCCGTCACGGTTCAGGTCAACGCCGTGGGGGTGCTCGGCCCGGGGCCGCAGGTGGTGAAGGTGGAGATGGTCTACGACAACGGCGCGGACTCGGCGTTCGACTCGGACCTGCGCAACGTGGACCTGACCCTGGAGCACCCCTTCGGATTCGTCTGCAACAAGCAGAACCCCAACCCCACCAACTGGGGGGCGTACGGCAGCCCGGCGTGGATCTCCTTCGCTCCCAAGGAGGAGCCCGAGCGCATCGTGCTCCCCGGCGTGATGCAGGACGGCACCTTCCGCGTGATGCTCAGCTACCAGGAGGACTGCGCCTCGCTGCCCACGGACCTGGCCGCGGGGCTGCTCGGCATCTCCGTCGACGTCCTCATCGCCTACCTGTCCGGCGGGGCCTCCATCCCGGTGGGCGGGGCGCAGGTGGGGCAGCTCATCGGGGACGTGTGCCTGGACAAGAAGAACTCAAACGCCACCGTGCGCGTCTACACCAACGGCGCGCTCATCAAGGAGAAGACGGTGTCCCTCTCGAAGAAGGGTGACACCACGTACGCGGTGGACCTGATCCGCACGAACGGCGTCTTCACCGCCAAGTGAGAGGGCACGCCATGCACGCCTCCCGGATGACGTCCGCGCTCGCACTGACCCTCCTGACCTGGGCGTGCGGCAGCAACAAGCCCAGCACCGAGCAGCCCGAGGACAACCGCCCGCCCGGCGTGGTGTCCGCGCCGTCCCGCCTGGCGTGGACGTGCGTGGCGCCGGGGTGTGACGAGACGCAGCAGCTCACCTTCACCGTGCTGGGCACCCGGCGCGCGGCCATCAAGCGCATCCTGCTGTCCGGGGGCGGCGCAGCCGACTTCAGCTTCACCTCCAGCGAGGAGGCCCCCTTCACCGTGGGGGCGGGCAGCAGCTTCACCGTGGATGTTCGGTACGTGCCCAAGGGGGCCCCGCCGTCCGGCCCCGCCGAGCTGCGCGTCACCTTCACGGATGCCCTGGCCGAGGAGTCCGAGGACCGGCTGGTGGCCGGGGAGACGGTGGTGCCGCTGGTGCGCCGCATCGTGGGCGAGGCGCTGCTCGTGGCGGAGCCGGAGACGCTCAAGTTTGGCGCCGTCGGCGTGGGGGCCTCGCAGACGCTCCCGCTCCGCGTGTCCAACGGCGGCTTCGGCAACATCTCCCTGCAGTTGTTGCCCGCGGACGGCGGCCACCCCGAGGTGCAGGTGCAGTGGCCCACCGACGCGGCGCTGGCCCCGGACGCGGGCGTGGAGGTCCCGGTGACGTGGACCCCCGCGGCGCCGGCCTACCTCTCCGGGGAGCTGGTCCTGCGCGCCACCGCGGAGGACGTGGTGCCCGTGACGGTGAAGCTGGAGGGCACCAGCCTCCCGGAGCCGCGCCTGGGGGTAGAGCCGCAGGCCACCGTGGACTTCGGCACGCTCGCCAAGGGGAAGACGAAGGCGCTGTCGCTCGTGCTGAAGAACCGCGGCGGGCGTGCCCTCACCTTCACCGCCATCACCGTGCAGGACATCCTGGGCAATGTGAAGGTGACCGCGCCGGCCACCCCCGCGGGGCTCTCACTGCAGCCGCTGGAAAGCCTCCCGCTGCAGCTGCTGGTGGACGCCAAGACCGCCGGGGCGGTGGACGCCCGGGTGCGCATCTCCAGCAACGACGCGTCGGCCCCGGTCACGGTGGTGAAGGTCACCGGCACCGTGACGGAGCCGCGCGTGGCGCTCACCCCCACCGCGCTGGACTACGGCGTGGTGCCGCTCGGGTGGGTGATGAACAAGCCCGTGGAGGTGAAGAACGTGGGGTACGGCACCCTCACGGTGAAGAACATCTCCCTGGTGGGAGGGTCCAGCCAGCTGTTCTCGCTGTTGGGCCTCCCGTCCCTGCCGCTCACCCTGGAGCGCAACGCGCGCGCCAGCTTCCAGGTGGAGTTCCGTGCGGAGGCCCCCGCCACCGTGCAGGGCACCGTGGTGGTGGAGACGGACGACGCCACCACCCCCTTCGCCGAGGTGGAACTGGACGCCACCGTGGGCACCTGCGCCCAGGGCTGCCCCATTGCCAACGGCACCGCCTCCTGCAGCAGCGGCAAGTGCGAGGTGGGGACGTGCAACGCCGGCTGGTACAACACGGACGGCCTGGCGGCCTCCGGGTGCGAGTGCCAGGACACCTCCAACGATCCCGGTGAGTTCTGCGCGGACGCCCAGTACGCCGGCAACCTGCCGGACAACGGCGCCAGCGCCACCTGGACGGGACTCCTGCCCATCACCGGGGACGTGGACCTCATCAAGTTCCACGCGAACGACAACAACCAGTTCTTTTACGACGACTTCGACGTCCGCATCTCCCTGTCCAGCGCGGACCCGGGCATCAGCCTCTGCATCTACCGGCACGGCACCGCGGACGGGGAGAACGACTGCTTCTTCACCGAGGAGACCTGCCCGGCGGACCGGCAGTACCGCAAGGACGGCAGCTTCGGCACCGAGGACGGCGCGGACTTCGTCCTCAAGGTGTTCCGCACCGCCTCCTCCGTCCCCGCCTGCATCCCCTACACGGTGTTCATGCGCAACGGCTGACATGCCCGCGTGACGCGGCGGGCGCCCCCGGGCTCCCCCGCCTCGCGCGCCCCGTGGCAGCGTGCAGCGTCCCATGAAGGTTACCGGCCCCAAGCGCAGCGCGCCCCCGCCTCCCGCGGACCCGGCTGCACGTGGGGCTGCCGCGTCGCCGTCTGCCGCGCGCACGCCGCGCCCTGACGGCTTCTCGGGAGGGACGCCGGCTGCCCCAGGCCCGCTCCTGGCCCCTCTGCCGGCCCGCACCGTCCCGGCGCTTCCCCGCTTCTGCGACCCGGCCTTCGAGGCCGCGCTGGACGCCGCCACCTTCAGCCGGGCCCGCCCCGGCAACAACGTCCAACTGCTGCAGGACGGGGCCGAGTCCTTCCCCGCCCGCGACGCCCTCATCGACGGGGCGAAGCAGAGCATCTGCCTGCAGACCTTCATCTTCGACTCGGACGAGACCGGCTGGGCCCTGGCGCGCCGGCTCGCGCAGAAGGCGAAGGACGGGGTGAAGGTGCGCGTCATCTACGACGCCGTGGGCTCGCAGCGCGCGGACCCCGCCCTGTTCGAGCACCTGCGGCAGGCCGGCGTGGAGGTGCGCGCCTACGGTCAGCCGTGGAAGGTGTGGGACCTCAACGACCGCTGGCACGAGAAGCACCTCGTGGTGGACGGCCGCGCCGCCATCACCGGCGGGATGAACATCGCCAACGAGTACGCCTACGGCGGCTCGGGGCGCGCGGTGCTCTCCCGCGGCAAGGTGGCGGAGCAGCCCTGGCGGGACGTGGACGTGAAGCTGACCGGACCGGTGGTGGGGGACGCGGCGCGCGCGTTCATCCGCAACTGGGAGTTGCTCGGGGACGCGCTGCCGGGGGCGGACCGCTCTGCGCTGCTGCCGCGGCTGTCCCCCGCTCCCGGCGGCCACCGCGTCCGGCTGGTGCAGGCGGACCCGGAAGCCGAGACGGCCGGGCGCACCACGGCGCTGTACCTGGAGGCCATCCGCCACGCGCGCCGCTCCATCACGCTGGAGAACGCCTACTTCGTCCCTCCGGAGGAGGTGCGCACGGCGCTGGTGGAGGCGGCCCGCCGCGGCGTGGAGGTGCGGGTGCTGACCAACTCGCGCGCCTCCACGGACTTCGGTGTGGTGTCGGACGCGGGCCGGTACTTCTACGACGCGCTCGTGCATGCCGGGGTGAAGGTGTACGAGACCACCGGCGGTACGCTGCACGGCAAGGTGGCCACCTTTGACGGGGAGTTCAGCATCGTGGGCTCGGTGAACCTCAACGGCCGCTCCGCCCACCAGGACACGGAGGTGGCCGCCGCCATCGACGACGGCGGGACCGCCTCCGCGCTCGTCTCCCGCTTCGAGGCGGGGCTGCGGCAGGCCCGGCAGGTGACCGCCGCGGAACTGGAGCACGAAGGGTTCCTCGCCAACCTCCGGCAGTGGGCCGTCTCCTCGTTCGCATGGATGCTCTGACGCGGCTGCTGGCCACCGCGCAGGCGCGGGAGGCGGAAGGGGACCGGCAGGCCGCCTGCGCCCTGCTGGACGAGGCCCCGCCGCCGCTGCGCGAACGGGCGCTGTGGGCCTACGCCCGCGCGGCGCTCGCCTTCCGTGGGGGAGAGTTGGAGCAGGCCGAGGCGCTCGCCGCCGAGGCTGTACAGCGCGAGCCGGCCATCCCCGAGTACCGCGCCACGCTCGGGGCGGTGCTGCTCGAGCGGTACCAGCGCGCGCGCGAGGCAGGGCTGCTCGAGCGGGCACTGCGCGAACTCCAGTCCGCGGTGGCCCCCGGGCCGCTGTTGCCGCACGCCCGCGCGCAGTTGTCCCTCGCGCAGTTGCTCGCCGGGCAGCCCGCAGACGCTCTTCAGAGCGCGGAGGCGGCGCTGGGGCAGGACGGCCGCTTCGTTCCCGCGCTCTGGCACCGCGCGCTGGCGCTGGAGGCGCTCGGGCGGGCGGAGGAGGCGTCTGTCGCCGTGCGCGCCGTCCTGGCCGAGCGGCCGGACTTCGCCCCCGCGCTCGCGTGGCACCCGCGCTGAGGACGGGCGCCCGGCTCCGCAGCTCGCCGCCTGGCCTCGGCCGCGCTCAGCTCCTCAGCGCGGCCACCCCCAGCAGCGCCCAGCCGGCCATGAAGCACACACCGCCCAGCGGCGTGATGGCCCCGAAGGTGCGCACCCCGGAGAGCGCGAGCGCATAGAGGCTTCCGGAGAACAGCACCGTCCCCACGGCGAAGCACGCGCCCGCGGCGGTGGAGAGCGCGCCGGGGCGCGCGGAGGCGAGCCACGCCACCCCCAGCAGCGCCGCGGCGTGCACCAGCTGGTAGCGCGCCCCCGTCTCGAAGGCGGCGAGCAGGTCCACCGGGAGCCGGGCCTTGAGCGCGTGCGCCCCGAAGGCGCCGGCCGCCACGCCGAGGAAGCCGTTGAGGGAGGCCAGCAGGAGCCAGGGTTTCACGGGTGCATCTCCTTCAGTGCGGTCGCAGCAGGTCGCGCAGGGCGGATGGGTCGGCCGGGGCGAGGGGAGGGGAGAAGAGCACCGCCAGCGCCTGCCCCGAGAGCGCCTCGTCCGGGGTGGCACCGAGCACCCCGGCCGCCTCCAGCACCGCCTCCCGCAAGAGCCCCATCTCCACGTACACGGCCGAGAGGCGCGTGCGCGCCGGCCAGTCCAGCTCCGCCTTGAGCGCCGCGGTGCGGTCCCGGAGCGGCACCTTGCGCCCGTCCTTCAGGTGGACGAGCGGCTCGGGGCCCGGCTCCTCCTCCTCCAGCAGCGCAGGCCACAGCCGGCTCACCCCCGGGTCCCCTGCCAGGAGCAACGTCCCCAGCCGGGCGGCGCAGCCGGCACAGGAGAACAGGCCTCCGGGGACGGGGAGGGAGGCGGGACGCTCGCAGACATGACAGGGGCCGGTGCCGGACACGGTGGGAGAAGGTAGGAGCCAGCGCCGCCCGCTGCAATCCCGTGGTACAAGGGGAGGCCCTTAGCGAGGAGTACACCCGTGGCTGCCCTCCGCTGCATCGTCCTGGATTTCGACGGCACCTTCACCCGCGTGGAGGAGGAGGCAGCCCCCTTCGAGCGCGCCTACCGCGAGGCGCTCACGGACCTGCTGCGCGAGGACATCACCCCCCTCTGGGCGGAGGAGGTGGCCCACGTCAACGGCCGGCCCCACGAGTTCGGCTGGAAGGTGGACGACCGCATCGTCGCCCCCTGCGCGGACCCCTACATCCTCGCCACCGCGGTGGCCCACCGGCTGTTCGACCGGCTGGGGATGCTGAAGAAGACCGGCTTCCGCTTCGAGGTGTTGCAGGCGCTCTACCGGGACGCCTACCGCCACAGCGCCACCGCCTTCCGCCCGGAGGCGAAGGAGGCGCTCGAGGGGCTGCTGGACCTGGGGCTGCCCGTCTACGTGGTGACCAACTCCAACACCGACGTGGTGGAGAAGAAGGTCCGCAAGCTGGCCCCCCGCGGCGTCGAGCGCGTGGTGGTGCGCGGGGACGCGCGGAAGTTCATCGTCGAGGAGCCGCAGACGGCGGACGCCCGGTTTGCCGGCGTCCCGGCCGAGCGCACCCTTCCCGGCCTGCAGGGGCGCCCCGTCTACCTGCGGCGCGGCCACTACTACGACGTGCTGCGGCGGGCGTGGAACGACACCGGTGCCACCCCGGAGCAGACGCTGGTGTGCGGGGACATCTACGAGCTGGACCTCGCGCTGCCGGAGGCGCTCGGGTGCCACCTGCACCTGGTGGAGCGGGACAACTCGCTGCCGTACGAGAAGCAGGCGGTGCTGGCGAGCGGCCGCGGGGCCATAAGCACGGACCTGCTCGCCATGGTGGAGCGCGTGCGGCGCGCCGCCTGACGGATGGCGAACATGTTCAAGTCCCCGCTGCTCTCCCGGGTACGTCCCTGCCTGGCCGTCACCGGCGTGGTCCCCGGGTGCGTGGGGTTCTGGCTCGTCCCCGCACGTTCCACCCCCGAGCCGGAGGGCCCATCCCCATGAGCGGAGGCGAAGACAAGGACGGCGGGCGGCGGGCCCTGTCGCTCGTCTTGTCCATCGTTGCCATGGGACTCACCTATGGGGGCCAGCTGCTGCTCGTGCTCGTGGTGGTCCTGGTGGGGCCGGAAGACCTCCGGCGGCTGGTGTCCGGAAAGGGCATGGCGGAGGGGCTGCTCTGGGCGGCATTCGCCCTGCCGGGGGCGGCAGCGGGGCTCGGGGCGTGGTGGCCGTGGAGGGCCGTGCTGGGTCCGGTGGGTCTGCTGCTCGTCTCCGGGGCGGGCGCTGCCTGCTGCGCCGCACCGCAGTGGGCCTGGATGGCGTTGCGCCTGCAGGTCCCGGCTGGAGTCTGGATGGCCCTGCCCCCGGCGACCACCTTCGGCCTCGCCTTGTGGTTGGCGCAGAGAAGGCGTCCATCCCCCCCGGCTCAGCCGCCCGCGTAGCGCCAGGCCACCTGTCCCGCCGCGAGCAGGTTCTCCACCCGCAGCAGAGGCTCCCCCGATGCGGCGAGCCTCTCCGCCGACGCACGGAATGCCTCCCGCGGCGCCAGCCCCGCCCGCGTCGCGTCCCACGCCGCCGTCCAGCGCCCGAGGAAGCCGTGGATGGCCGTGCCCGGCTTCACCGAGCGGCGCAAGTCCCTCGGCAGCCAGTCCCGGAACTGGATGGGGGCAAAGCCGCGCGTGAAGTCGGTGGCGAGCCAGAGCGCCTCGGGGCGCAGCGCGCCGTCCACCTTCCGGAGCAGGTGGGCGGTGCACAGCTCCCCGTCCGCGGACGCGCTGCCCTCCACGAGCAGCCCGCCCTCTGCGAGCCCCGTGCCCAGCAGTGCGTGGGCGGCTTCCGCCTCTGCCCCGGTGTAGCCGCGCAGGACGTTCATGGCGCGCACCAGCCGGGCGGGTGCAAGACCGTTCAAGTCGAACCCACCCTCTCGCAGCGCAACGCCCGCCCCTGCGCAGGGGTCCGCCGCTGTCCGAAGTGCGCCCGGGTCCCGCTCCACGCCCACAACGGCGAGGGACGGGTTGACCGAGCGCACCGCCGTGGCCAGCTCCAGCAGCGTCCACGGCTCCGCGCCGAAGCCTACGTCCACGACGGGGGCCTCGCCCGGGGCCTCGAGCAGCGGGCGCTCGGTGGCGAGCAGCCACGCGTCCAGCGCGGCCAGCCTCCCGGCCCGCGTGCGCCCGCGTGTCCTCCTGTCGGGCGGGGTGTTCACGCGGGGTGGCCTCCACGGGGCGGCAGCCGTGGGGTGGGTACCGGCATGCTGCGGGTCCCCGGCCGCGGGGCTGCGTGCAGCGGGCGAGCCCAAGGTCGCTGGAGGAGCCGGAGGTGAGGCACCCCGGGCAGCGTCCGGCAGGGCCTTCCGCTCCGGGACCGCGCGCCTCCGCTGACGTCCCTCACAACGTCCCGCACCGGTCGAGGATGACCTCGGCCGGCTCCGCGCCGTCCACCCAGACGCGTGCCTTGCCGCACGAGGCGAGCTCTATCTGCACCACGCCTCGGCCTCCGGAGGCGGCGCCGGACAGTGCCCCGCTGCTCGCGCAGTTGCAGTTCTCGTCCCACGCGAGCTCCCCGGCGCGCAGCGGCACCGCCGTCCCGGTGAGCGCGTCCCGAACCTCCAGCACACCGCCGGACAACGTCCTGCCCGCCCGCGCCTCGCCGGACAGGCGCAGCGGCTCTGCCGTCCGCGCCCGCATGTCCGAGGTGGCCTGTCCGTCCTCCCCAAGCAGCCGGCGCCGGAAACCTGCCACGGTGGCGGTGAACCCATCTGCGGCGCGCTCCACGCGGATGCCGCCGCCCTCCGCGTCCAGCAGGAAGGTGCCTGCGCGCGGCCCCCGCAGGGACACCTGGGACGTGCGCGTCACGCCCGCCCCCGTGGTGCCCAGCGCGCAGGCTGCGTCGTCGAACCGCAGCCGCACCGAGCCCTCCAGGTAGCCCCAGCCCAGGTAGCACCCATCGAGCGTGCGCTCCCGCACTCCGCCGTCGCACGCGGAGAAGGGCAGCCCCGCGCAGGTGGCGTGCGCGTGCGCGGCGGGCCACGCCGCCTGGAGCAGCCGCTCGTGCCACGCGGGCTCGAACGCGGCCGGCCGCCGCAGCCACGGCCCTGCGAAGCCGCCTCCCTGGCTCGCCTCGTCCACCGAGGCAAGCAGCTCCCCCACCGCCTGCGCCACGTCCGCGAGCTCCTCCCCGGAGAGCGGCCGGCACGCCCCGGCGAGGAGCAGCAGCAGGCACGGGGCGAGGCGGGCGGCGCGGGGAGGCTGCATGGCTGGCCTGCATCCGGCCCGCTGCGGTGGGGGGCTGTCAACAGTTCACTGCCACCTCCGGCCGGGGTGCAGCGGGGAGGCGACGCCCCACCCTGCGGCACCTCTTCACAAAGGGAGCAGCACCCACATGACGAAGACGCTGAAGCGAATGGTCCTCTCCGGCGCGGTCCTCCTGTCCTCCCTCGCGGTCGCCCAGCCGGAGGGGCGCACGCAGCCGCAGCGCGGCAAGCAGGGGCGCATGGGCGGCCAGGCCGGCATGCAGGCCGGGATGCAGGGCGAGGAAATTACCTTCGACGAGCGCGGCCTGCTCGAGCGGCTGCACGACCTCCACCAGCGCGAGATTGCCCGGGGCAAGCTGGCCCAGTCCAACGCCACCCTGCAGACCACCCGCGGCTGCGCGGAGACCATGGTGCGCGACCATCAGAACGCGGACGCGCGCGTGGTTCAGGTGGCGGAGATGCGCAAGGCCCCACGTTCGACTCCGTCTACCTGTCCACCCAGGTGATGGCGCACGACAAGGCCATCCAGATGCTGACGGCGGCCCAGCCCCGCTTCCCGGGGGCGGAACTGGCCTCTGTGGTGGGCCAGGTCATCCCGCGCCTGCAGAGCCACCGCGAGCAGGCCTACCGCGCGCGCTGGGTGAGATTGGCCCGCAGCGCGGCATGGGCGGCGCCGGGATGGGCTCGGACACCGGCGGCTCCGGCAAGTCCCATGGTTCCGGCAGCGAGTCCGGCATGGGCGGCGGCATGCAGCGCCGCGACGGCGGGATGTAGTCCAGGCCGTTCGCAGTGACCTGCCTGGTGGGGAGGACTGCGTCAGTGGCGCGTGTCCGCCTCGCCGGGCAGCTGCGTTGCGGCCGGCGCGGAGAGCAGTTGCAGCAACTGCTGCGTGGACAGCTTCCCGGCGCGGTCCTTCCCCGCGAGCACCTGCCCCACGAGTGCGCGCTTGTCCCCGTGCAGATCCAGCACCCGCTCCTCAATGGTGCCCCGCGACACCAGCCGGTACACCGTCACCGGGCGGGACTGCCCCAGCCGGTGGGCGCGGTCGGAGGCCTGGTCCTCCACCGCCGGGTTCCACCACGGGTCCAGGTGGACCACGTAGTCCGCCCCGGTGAGGTTGAGCCCCGAGCCGCCTGCCTTGAGGGACACGAGGAACACCTCGCCCTCGCCCCCCTGGAAGCGCCGCACAAGCTCCGCGCGCTCCTTGCGAGGCGTCTGGCCGTCCAGCCAGAGCAGCCGCACCCCGCGCCCCTCCAGCGCCGCCCGGGCCAGGGAGAGGTGCGAGGTGAACTGGCTGAAGACGAGCGCCCGGTGCCCCTCCGCGCGCAGCTCCTCCACCAGTTCGCACAGCCGGTTCAGCTTGGAGGAGAGCGGGTCCGCGGAGGCGTCGTACAGCTTGGCGTGGCACGCGGCCAGCCGCAGCCGGGTGAGCGCGGCCAGCACCTGGATGCGCCGCTGGGCCTGTCCCCGGGGGGGCCCCGAGGTGGACTCCAGCTCCGCCACCGTCGCCAGCCGGGCGTCCTCGTACAGCTGCCACTCCGCGGGCGAGAGGACCACCGGGACGCGCACCTCCGTGCGGGGCGGAAGCTCCGTGGCCACCTCCGCCTTGGTCCGGCGCAGCAGGAACGGCTCCAGCACCCGGGCCAGCGCGGGGGCCGCCTCCGGGTCCAGCTTCTTCTCAAGGGGCAGCGCGAACCGGTCCCGGAAGCTGTCCCAGCTGCCCAGCAGTCCCGGCAGCACCACCCGGTAGAGGCTCCACAGCTCCCCGAGGTGGTTCTCCAGCGGCGTCCCGGAGAGCCCCACGCGGAAGCCTGCCTGCAGCTCCCGCGCGGCCCGCGCCCGCGCCGTGCCCGGGTTCTTGAGCGCCTGCGCCTCGTCGAACACCGCCGTCGCGAACTTCACGGCACACAGCCGCTGCGCGTCCCGCGCCAGCAGCCCATGGCTGCACACCAGCACGTCCCCGGGCCCCAGCGAGGACAGCAGCCGCACGCGGTCCGGCGCGTCCGCGTAGACGTGCAGTGTCAGTGACGGGGCGAACCTCCGCGCCTCGTCCACCCAGTTGAAGCCCACCGAGGTGGGGGCCACCACCAGCTGCGGCCCGCCCGCCGCCCGGTGCAGCAGCAGGGCCAGGGCCTGCACCGTCTTGCCCAGCCCCATGTCGTCCGCCAGCACGCCGCCCGCGCCCCAGGAGGCCAGCCGCGCGAGCCACTCGAACCCCTCGCGCTGGTAGGGTCGCAGCTCCGCACGGAGGCCGCGGGGCAGTCGCACCCGAAGGGTGCGCGAGGCGAAGATGCGCGCCGACAGCTCGCGCCACGCGCGGTCCGCGGACACGTCCGCTCCGGCTTCCTCCAGCGCGTCCAGCGCCTCGGCGGAGGAGAGCCCCACCTCCACGCCATGCCGCCCCGTCCACGCGTGGTCGGAGAGCCGCTGCAGCTTCGCCCGCAGCGCCTCTGTCAGCTCCACGAAGCTGCGCTCCTCCACGCGCACGAAGCGCGCCTTGCGCCGCACCGCGTCCAGCAGCACCGCCAGTTCCACCCGCTCGCCGCCCACCGACAGCCCGCCCGCCGCCCCGAACCAGTCCTTCTTCCGCTCCAGCGCCACCTTCAGCTGGGGCGGCACCGCCTTCGCCGCCACGGCCAGCTGCGGCCCGGTCCATTCGACCGGCGGGGCAGGGGAGAGCCCCTGAGCGTCTGCCAGGAAGCACAGCGCGTCCTCGGGGGTGGCGAGCAGCCAGGTGAAGGGTGCCTCGGTGGCGTGGGCGCGCCCCAACGGCAGCCGCTCCACGAACGCACGGGCCAGCGCGCGCTCTCCGGGGAAGTCCCGCCGCGCGTGCACCGCCTCCGCCCCGCGCCGGACGTGCACGGTGGGGGGGCCGTCTCCCGGTGGGAACGAGGGGGCATCCGGAAGGGCCCGCATCCGCAGCTCCAGTACGCAGCTGCCGTCCGCCTGCAGCTGCAGCCGCAGCACCGGGGCGAGCTCGGCCGGCAGCTCCTCTCCCAGAAGCGAGCGCGGCAGCGCCACCGGCAGCCGCGCGGACAGCCGGGAGAGCCGCTGCAGCAACTGCGCGCGGGCCTCCGCTGGGAAGTCCCCGCCGTGCCGGCGCAGCATGCCCAGCGCGGCCGCCGCCTCCGGCGGGATGTCCACCACCAGCAGCCGCTGCCCGTGGGACTCCAGCCACGGGAAGGGCTCGCGGGGGCCCAGCCCCTCGCTGCGGCGCAGCACCTCCGCCAGCAGAACCGGCGCCCCTCCCACGGCGGGGGACAGCGCCACGCCGTCGCCGCGCTCCTCGGCGTGCAGCCCCAGGGGCGCGGAGACCACGGCCAGCGGTGCGTCCAGCGCGTCCGCGTGGAATACGGCCGGGTGGCCCACCAGCGCGCGGAACACCTCGCCGCGCGGCGGCTCGTCCCGCCGGGCCGCGAGCAGCAGCAGCCGGGCCGCCTCCAGGTCTGCCGGCCGTGCCTCCCCCGGGGGAAGCCCCAGCACCTTCTCCGCCGACACGCGCTGCGAGCGCAGGTGCGGCTGGGCGTACAGCCGCATCCCCAGCGCGCCCACCCGCCAGGACAGCTTCGGCGCGGCGCCCGCGGTGGCGGCAGGTGCTGCAATGCCGTCCAACTCCCGCAGCGCCCGCTCCCACGCGGGCAGCGCCAGCCCCTCGGCCAGCGCCGAGAGCGCGTCGCGGTTCGCCGGGTCATGCAGGTGCAGCAGCGCCCGCTGCACCGCCACGAGCGCGTGGCAGCAGGCGTCCGCCTCGCACGTGCAGCGGGACTGGCCGTCGCCTGACAGCGAGAGCGTCACCTCGTGCAGCCGCGGCTCGGACGGCCCCGGCGCGAAGGCCTTGCGACCGTCCCGCACGGTGAAGCCGGTGCCGTCCCCGGAGGGACGAAGCGGGAGGCGGGACAGCGCGGCGCCCGGCAGTGGTGCACCGGAGGCTGCATGCCGCGCGTGGAGGGCGCCCAGCGCGCGCGCCAGCCCGTGCAGGCGGGCGTCCGCGGGCTGCGCGAGCAGCGACGCGAGGCCCGCCCGCCCCTCCTCGGCGCTCTCCGCCTCGGCAGCCACGAAGCGGTAGGCCGCCGCCGGCAGCACCTGCCGCAGGTGGGGCACGTAGGTGAGGTGCGAGGCGGAGTGGCGCACGGACTCGGTGGTGGCCAGCTCGGAGAAGCGGGAGACGGACAGCACCCAGCGCAGCGAGCGCGCCTGCGCCTCCTCCAGGTGGGGCGCGAGCGCCTCGGCGCAGGTGTCCAGCAGGTGCAGCAGCCCCCTCTCGGAGAGCCACCCCCGCAGCTGCAGGTCCCGCTCGAAGTGCGCGTGCTCGCCGTCCACGGCGCGGCAGGATGGAGCAGCCCTGCGGGTGCGCTCCAGCGCGAACTGGAGGAAACGAGGCGCACATGTGCCTTCATCCACGCACCCGGGCGCGCGGTGGCCTTCTTGAGTGCCCGTCAGCCGGGCGCTAGGCTGTCCGCAGTCGCTCCCTGATCCGGATGATGCACGCCACCCCCAGCGTTGAATTGGTACGGACGCCGCGCGTTGCCGCGGCGCGGTCGCGGCGTGGCGAGCGCGGGTTCGCGCTCATCATCATCCTCGGGCTCGTGGGCATGCTCACCGCGGGCGCGGCGTACACGCTCACCTCTGTGGGGCGCGAGGCGTCGCTGCAGGCGCAGCTGCGCAAGTCCAACGAGGCCTTCTTCGCCGCCGAGGCGGGGCTTTCCGAGGGGCGCGAGCGCGCGCGGCTCATCACGCAGCGCATGGGCAACATCTCCACGTACACGCCCATCATGGCGGACCTGCCGCTCGCCTCGGGCGTGGCGGTGAGCCCCGGGGACGTCTGGTACGACCTCATCCCCAGCACGCCCTACACGCTGCAGACCACCGCGCAGGTGACCGCGGGCGCGGTGGACGCCAACGTCTCGGTGGCGGACCGCGAGAACAAGGACCAGGCCTCCGTGAAGTTCGAGGCCTGGCCGGGCGCCACGGACATCTCGTTCCGCGTCTTCCTCCGGGACGACGTGGACGAGTCGCCGCGGGACGGCACCAAGGACGCCAACGCCGCGGTGTGGATCATCTCCGTGGGTGAGGCGGCGGTGCCGGGCGGCAACCCCATCCGGCAGGTGGTGCAGGCGCTGGTCTCCTTCACCCCCGGCGCCGTAACCGAGGGTTGTGTGGGCCAGAAGGGCGGCTGCTCGGACAAGTCGAACATCAACTCGACGGACGCGAATAACCCGGACATGTCCGGGGGCGCGAAGAAACTGTTCTGAGGGTGTTCCGCATGGACCGTCGGACGACAGCCCTGGCAATCCTCCTCCTCCCGCTGCTGGCGCACGCCGGCAACGAGAAGGACGGGGCCCGGCTCTTCCGCGACCAGTGCGCCCACTGCCACCACGCCCGCCCCCTGGACCGGCCCGCTCCTCCCCCGCTGCGCCGCGACAAGGGGCCGGACCTGGTCCAGCGCTACCACTACGGCCCCGAGAAGTTCGACACCTGGGTCCAGCAGCCCGGGAGCCGCCCGTCCGGCAGCTACTGCAAGGCCCGCCCGCTCGCTCACGAGGACCTGGACTCGCTGCAGCGCTACCTGTTCACCGTCAGCCTCCCCATCCCGGAAGACCGCGCCGCACGCAGGCTCCGCGAGGTGCAGCGCGCAGCAGAGCGCCAGACCGGCGGGACCGGCTATGACAAGCAGGGGTCCACGCCATGAGCAAGGGCATTCAGCTGTTGCTCATCCTGTTGACCCTGCTCTTCGGCGGCTGGGCCAACGAGGCCTACGCCCAGTGCCCCGCCGGCACATGCCAGACGGGCACCTACGAGTGCAATTGCTACAACTACGAGTGCAACTGTTATAATTACAGCTGCAACTGCTACTGGTATCAATGCAACTGCTACACGCGCTGCTCTTGCTGGTACGTACCGCGGACGTGCTGTGACTGCTGGGGCTGCTGGGACTGCGGCTACTGGACGTGCAGCTGCTGGACGGAGTGCAGTTGGTGCCAGGCGTGCAGCACCTGCCGCGCCTGCAGCACCTGCCGCGCCTGCAGCAGGTGCCCCATCTGCACGTCCTTCGACTTCAATACGAACAACAGCCACTGCGGCGGGTGCAACCGGCCGTGCGGCAGCGGCACCAACTGCTGCGGCGCGGCCTGCCGGAACTACCAGACGGACTCCGCCAACTGCGGCAGCTGCGGGAACAACTGCGCCAACAGCTTCGGCAGCAACGGCATCTGTTGCAGCGGCGGCTGTAAGAACAAGGCCACGGACAACAACAACTGCGGCAGTTGCGGCAACGTCTGCACGGGCGGGAGGTTCTGCAGCAACGGCAGATGCGTCTGCCCGTCCGGCCAGTCGGACTGCGGCGGGGCCGGGTGCCGGAACCTCCAGAACGACGCCAGCTACTGCGGCAGCTGCAGCACCAGCTGCATCTCCCAGTTCGGCGCCAGCGGCGGCATGTGCTGCTCCGGCACCTGCCGCAACAAGCTGAGTGACAGCAACAACTGTGGCCGCTGCGGCAACGTCTGCACGGGCGGCAAGTTCTGCAGCAACGGCGCCTGCGTCTGCCCGTCCGGCTTGACGGACTGCAACGGCATCTGCAGGAACCTTCAGACGGATGCCTCCAACTGCGGCACCTGCGGCAACGCGTGCCCGGCCTCCGCCAACACCTGCTGCTCCGGGTCCTGCAAGAACCTGCAGACGGACAACAACAACTGCGGCAGCTGCGCCAACGTGTGCAAGGGCGGCAAGTTCTGCTCCTCCGGCACCTGCGTCTGCCCGTCCGGCCAGACGGACTGCGGCGGCACCTGCCGCAACCTCCAGAATGACGTCAATAACTGCGGCAGCTGCGGCAAGGTGTGCCCTGGCGGCAACAACTGCTGCTCCGGCACCTGCAGCAACCCGCAGACGGACAACAACAACTGCGGCGGCTGCGGCAAGGTGTGCACGGGCGGCAAGTTCTGCTCGTCCGGCACCTGCGTGTGCCCGGCGGGCCAGACGGATTGCAACGGCGTCTGCAAGAACCTGCAGAACGACGTCAGCAACTGCGGCGCCTGCAACAACGTCTGCCCCGCGGGCAACACCTGCTGCTCGGGGTCCTGCAAGAACCTGAAAACGGACGTCAACAACTGCGGCACCTGCGGCAAGAAGTGCACCGGCGGGAAGATCTGCAGCAACGGGAGCTGCGTGTGCCCGGCTGGCCAGACGGACTGCGGCGGCATCTGCAAGGACCTGCAGAACGACCTCAACAACTGCGGCAGCTGCGGCAACGTCTGCCAGGGCGGCAAGACATGCCAGGCGGGGGTGTGCAAGTGCCCCTCCGGCCAGGACTTCTGCGGCACGCCCTACCAGTGCAACTGCACCAATTACAGCTGCAACTGCACCACCTACCAGTGCAATTGCTACAACTACAGCTGCAACTGCTACTCGTACTCTTGCAACTGCTACTGGTACCAATGCAACTGCTACACGCGCTGCTCTTGCTGGTACGTACCGCGGACGTGCTGTGACTGCTGGGGCTGCTGGGACTGCGGCTACTGGACGTGCAGCTGCTGG
>VGRA01000004.1 GCA_016875515.1 Deltaproteobacteria bacterium
TCGGCCGGGACTTCACCGCGGGCCACCGCGTGGGGCGCGGGCACCAGCACGGGCCCCGCGGCCTCGGCCTCGCGCGCAGGGGCCCCGCCCGGGCCCTGCAGCGGGGCGGGCGCCGCGCGCGCCGGGGCGCGCAGTTCCTCCTCGTCCATCTTGTAGAACTCGCGCTCCACCATCACCCGGACGTCGTCCGTCTGGCGGCGGAACTCCCGCATGAACTTGCCGATGGCGCGCGCCATCTCGGGCAGCCGGCTCGGGCCCAGCACGAGCAAGGCCGCCACGAGGATGAACACCATCTCGCCGGCGCCGACGTTGAACATGCGGGAGGGGACGCAGCGGCTACTTGGAGGCCTTCTTCTCCTTGCCGCCCGTCTTACCCTTCTTTTCGGCCTTCTCCGCCTTCTTGGCGTCCTTCTTTGCGTCCTTCTCGGCCTTCTTGCCGGCCTTCTTGTCCGCGGCGGCGGCCTTGGCCGCGTCTGCCTTGCGCTTGCCCTCCGCCTCTGCCTTGGCCGCGTCCACCTCCGCCTGCCTGGCCGCGGCGGCCTCCGCCTCTGCCCGGGCTTTCGCCTCTGCCTCGGCGCGCACGCGCGCCTCCTCCTCCGCCTTCAGCCGGGCCTCGGCGTCCTCCTTGTCCTTCCTGGTGATGGGCCGGCGGGAGCCCGCGGCAGACTCCGAGCGGATGGATGACTTCGGGGCGGCGATGTCTGCCTGCACCTCGTCGTCCGCGAAAGCGGGGGCGGCGAGGAGCAGTGCGGCAGAGAGGGCGGAAAGAGGCAGTGCGCGCATTGTGAGAGGGGGTCTAACCCAGCCCCGGGCAGCCGTTCAATGCGCAGCGGCCTGCGCGGAGGAAAGGCCGCGCTCCACCCGGGCAACCAGCAGCGGCAGCCCCAGCGTCAGCGCAGCGGAAAATGCCCCCACGCCCACCATGCCCACCAGCGCCCCGTCCGGGGTGGTGGAGAGGACGGCCGCGGACAGGATGCCGCCGGCGGCAGAGGCGGCGTGCTGGACCGCGGACTGGATGGACTGGAAGGCGGCCCGCTCGGCCGGCCGGGGAACCTTCGAGGCGAGCGTGCCGTGCGCCACGTTGCGGAAGGCGAGCGCCCACAGGAAGGAGACGAACAGCACCTGCGGGGGGAGGGCCCTCACCGGGAAGATGACGAACAGCCCCAGGGCAGCTGCCAGCACCGGGGAGGCGTACGTCATCACGCGCAGGGAGCCGGCCCGGTCCACCCACCGCCCGGCCAGGCGCAGCACCAGGAACGTCCCCACACCGGAGGCCGCGTACAGCAGCTTGAAGTGCGCAGCGGGCACGTCGAGGTTGCCCGTCAGGTACGCGGGCAGGTTGGGGATGACGGAGAAGCCCGCCAGCATGACCGTGGCCGTCATGGCCCAGCTCCAGCGCACCAGCGGCCGGGCGGCCAGCTGCCGCACGCTGGCCAGCGCCGGGGGACGCGGTCCGCCCTCCAGGTGGCTGCGCAAGGGGGGCAGCACCGCCCAGGTGGCGGCGGTGACGGCCAGCCCCAGCGCCCCCAGCCCCACGAAGGGAGCCCGCCACCCGCCCCACTCCGCCGCGAGCAGCCCCGCGGGGATGCCCAGCACCGACGCCACCGAGAATGCGCTCATCACCACGCCCATGGCCCTGCCCCGGCGGGACTCCGGCACCGCGTCCGCCACGATGGCGTAGGACAGGGACGTGGCCGGCCCGCCGAACAGCCCGGCGAGCACCCGCGTGGCCAGCAGCGAGCCCAGGCCACTTGCCACGCCCCCCAGCAGCGTGGCGGCGGCCAGCCCCAGCATGCAGAGGGCAAGCGCCGAGCGGCGGTCGAAGCGGTCCAGCACCACCGCCCCCACCAGCCCCGCCACGGAGGCGGCGGCGGTGTAGCTGGCGGAGACGTACCCCAGCTGGCTGGGCGGGATGCCCAGCCCCGGGGCGAAGAAGGGCCCCAGCGGCGTCACCATCACGAAGTCCAGGACGTTGATGAACTGGACCGCCGCCACGGCGAGGACGATGCCGGCCTCGCGCCGGCCGGGTTCCGCCTGGGGAGGGGTGTCCACGGGGACGGCACCCTACCGTCCCGGGCCCCGGCCGTCAGCGCTTGTACGTCCAGTGCCAGGGCTCGCCGCGCACGTCGTTGTAGAAGCCGAAGCGCGCCGCGTTCTGCTTCAGCCAGCGGACGTTGCGCCGGCCGTCGCCGCCGGTGTTGCCCAGGTCCACCGACAGCCCCATCTGGTGGTTGGAGTAGCCGGGGCGCGCCGCCTTGTTCCCGCGGCCGGAGCGGTAGAGAGCGTACAGGCGGACCTGCTCTGCATGGGTCCGGAAGGCGCTGGAAACGCCCAGGTGGACGCCGGCGCGGCGGGCCGCTTCCATGATGGCGAGGAACTGCGGGGCGGCGCTGACGGGCTTGGGTGGCTCCTGCGTGCAGCGAGGGGGGCTGACACTGGGGTTGTCGTTCTCACGCCGTGAGAAGTTGCGCCGAAAAGCACCGCGGCGCGCCCCCGGGTGGGAAGCGCGCCGCGCGTTGCTGCCGTCCTTCACCTCGAGGCGGCTATTCCTCGATGGACTTCAGATACAGCTCCTTCACCAGCGCCGGGTCCACGAACGGGTTGCGCTCGTTGCGGCCCGTGAAGGGGGCCTCGCGCGCCGGGCCCCAGAGGAAGTCCGGGTTGGTGGAGTTGGCGCCCCACCCGGAGTTCACGATCTTTCCGTTCTTCTCCTCCACCCAGTACTGGTAGCGCTCCTTGGTGCCGGTGCCGCCCAGCTCCACCTCGCGCTCCACGTAGGTGATCTTCCCGTCGCCGGCGGGGCCGTTGATGCCCACGAGCTTCTCCGCGGCCCAGGACGGCTTGGTGGTGGTCTCCTTGTCCTCGCACTTCCAGAAGTTGTAGTTCCAGACGTGGTCGCCGGAGTCCTTGTCCATCACCGCGGGCATGCCGGTCTTCAGCCAGTCCTTGATGGTGTTGTGGAACAGCCCCGCGTCGTCCCGCTTGTCCTCGCGGTTGATGGTGGCCAGCTCCTCCGCCTTCAGCGTCTTGAGCTCGCCGGAGGCGGTGCGGATGGTGAGCTCCGCCGGGAAGCCGGAGGAGATCTCCACGCGGTCCTTGTTGCGCCGCATCCCGGGCTGCCACAGCTCGAACGAGGTCTCGATGCGCCCCTGCAGCGTGGTGCCGTTCTTCAGCTTCACCACGTCGTACTCGGCGTCGTAGCGCTCGCCGGCCCACTTGGTCTGGGTGGACTGGCTGTCCGCGATGACCGTCAGCAGCCCCTTGATGTCCTGGGCGGTGAAGGTGACGCCGTTGAGGGTGACGTCCTTCTTGGGCTCCTTGAACAGGTTGCCGGCGAGCGCCACCTTGTCGCAGCTGCCCCACCATCCCACGCTCATGGAGCCGTCCATCTTGCCGTCCGTGCCGAACTGGCCGTGACCGTCCAGGAAGTCCCACGCCACGTCCGCGTCGATCTTCCCGTTGCCGTTGAAGTCCACGCCCGTGGTCCGCTCGGCATCCTTTTCCGACAGGTTGCTGTCCGGGATGTAGTGGCCGGTCTTCTGCGCGTCGTTGTACCGGACCTTGCCCTTCATGATGTCCGAGCGCTCGAGCATCCAGTTGAGGCTGGCCTGGCGTTCGAAGGAGAGCGCGCCGGTGGGCTTGCCCTTGGCCTTCAGGAACTGGTCGAACTTCTCCAGGGCGCCGCCGGTGGCCCACAGGTTGGTGGAGGCAGACCCGTTGACGTCACCGTTGTTGCCGGCCATGGGCCAGTAGGTGGTGGTCCACGGATTGTGGTTGGCCTTGACCGTGTACGCCTCCGGGTCGTCCCCGAGCAGCATCTCCACGCCGGCCTTCACGCCGTCCTTGTCGCCGTCCGCGGTCACCACGCCGTTGAAGCCCGTGGACTCCAGCACCCGGCCGAACGCCTCGGCGATGGTCTTCTTCTTCGCGTCGGACTCGCTGTAGGTGAGCGACTTGAACTTGCTCGCGTAGGCCTGGAAGAACTCCATCACGCGGTTGGCCTTGTCCGCGTCCGTGAGGCCCGGCTTGCCGGTGAGCTCGCCCGCCAGCGCCTCCACGTCCGTCTTGAACTTGGCCGGCAGCACCGCCGCGTCCGCCACCTGCGAGAGCGTGGCCGGGACCAGCGACCGCACCGGCTTCACCGGCGAGGTGGGCGTGGTGTTGGCCGGCGGCGTGGGGTTCACCGGGGCGGGGTTCACCACCTGCACCGAGCCCAAGAACTTCGTCAGAGCCTCGCGGCTCTTCGCCGAGAACTTGGTCTGGAACTCGCTGGAGGTGAGCAGAGACTGCATCTCTGCCTTCTCCTCCGCCGTCACCCCGCCCGCCTTGGCCGTTCTGATGAGCTTGTTCACGTCCCTGATGCTGAGACCGAAGCTGACGAGCGAACGAGCGAGCGTGGTGATCTGACCCATGGACCTGTTTCCTCTTGGTGAAAGGGGGGACGGCAAAAGGTTGTCGCGCAGCCGATCTACCTGTTCCCCCGCAAAATCGCCAAATCGATTTACACACCTTGTCCTACAGGGGACTACTCCATCATGAACTGGTTGGAGTCCACGGTGCCCTTCTCGGCCTGCTGCTCCTCGGGCTCCGTGCCCTTCTTGAACCACATGAGGCTGGCCCCCTTGCTGCCGTCACTCGCGAGCTTGCCGGTCTTCGTATCAATCTTCTTCATGATCAGGTCCGCGCCGGGCGGCGGTTTGAACTCCCCCTGCGGGCGGCCCTCCAGGGCGCGCTGCATGTAGGCCAGCCAGATGGGGAGCGCGGCGCGGCCGCCGGTCTCGTACTTGCCAAGCGGGTGGGGGTTGAGGTCGTACCCCACCCAGGTGACCGCCACGAGGTCCTTCGTGAAGGCGGCGAACCAGGCGTCGAACGCGTCGTTGGTGGTGCCGGTCTTGCCCGCGGCGGGCTTGCCCAGCTTGAGCGCCGGGGCGCCGGTGCCGGCCTGCACCACCCCACGCAGCAGGTCCACGGTGATGAAGCCGGTCTCCGGGGACATGACGCGCGCGCCGGGCTGGAACAGCCGCGCGTAGCCGCCCCCCACCCGGTCCTGAAGGGACGCCCACGGGTCGTCGTAGGCGGTGTGGTCCTCCACGCGGCGGCCGAGCCGGTCTTCAATCTTCCGGACGAACCAGGTGGGGCGCTTGACCCCCATGCGCGCGAACGTGGCGTAGGCCCCGGTGAGCTCGAACGGGTAGACGCAGGAGCTGCCGAGGGCGGCGGAGAGGTCCGGGTTGAGGGGGGTGGAGAGCCCCAGCCGCTTCGCCCACTCGGCCATGCCCGCGGTGCCCACCTCGTTGAAGGTCTTCACCGCCGGGATGTTCATGGAGTTGACGAGCGCGGTGCGCAGCAGCACGTCCCCCACGAAGTCCTCGGAGTAGTTTCCCGGCTTCCAGCGCACCTGGTTCTCCGGGTCGTCGAAGACGATGGGGCTGTCCACGATGACGGTGGCCTCCGTGCGGCGCTCCCCCTCCAGCTTCCCCCAGCCCTCCAGGGCCGCGGAGTAGACGAAGGGCTTGAAGCTGGAACCGGGCTGCCGGCACGCCTGGAAGGCGCGGTTGAACTCGTTGGCGTCGAAGTCGTAGCCGCCCACCATGGCCACCAGGTACTGCCGGTGGGGATCAATGGAGACGAGCGCGCTCTGCGGCTCCGGCTCCTGCTCCAGGCGCAAGAGGGGCAGCCCCTCCGGCAGGGACTTCTCCAGCTTGCCGTCCCAGCTCTCGCGGTCGTCGGTCAGCCCCTTCGGCTCCGCCACCGCGCGCACCATCACCACGTCCCCCGCCGCCACCACCTTGCGCGCGTCGTTCACCAGGGAGGACGGGTAGTAGGCCTCGGGGTTGATTTTGCGCGCCCAGCGCATGCCCAGCAGCGGCAGGTACGCCTTCTTGCGCCCCACGGCCACCTTCGCCCCCTGCGCGTCCACCGCCGTCACCAGCGCCGCGTAGACGGCCCCCGGCTGCAGCGGCTCCTCCCCCACCGCGGCGTGGGCCTTCTTGAGGAAGGCCTCGCGCTCGGCGTCCGCGGCCAGCTGCAGCACCGGCCCCCGGAACCCCTGCCGCTTGTCCAGCTGCAACAGCCCGTGCATCACCGCGTCCTGGGCGGCGCGCTGCTTCTCGCTGTCCATGGTGGTGAAGACCTTCAGCCCCTTGTCCAGCAGCGTGGGGTTGCCGTAGCGCTCCACCAGGTGCTTGCGCACCTCCTCGGCGAAGTAGGGGGCGAACCCGTGGAAGACGTCCTCCACCGGGAAGGCCTTCACCTCCGCGCGCAGCGCCTCGTCGTACTCGGCGCGCGTCACCATGCCCTCCTCCAGCATGCGGCGGAGCACGTAGGCGCGGCGCTTCTTCGCCGCCTCGGGGCGGACGAACGGCGAGTACCGGGATGGGGCCTGCGGCAGCCCGGCAATGAGCGCCATCTCCGCCAGGGACAGGTCCTTCACGTCCTTGCGGAAGTAGTTCTCCGCCGCGCTCTGCACCCCGTAGCTGTGGTGCCCCAGGTACACGTTGTTCAGGTACAGGTAGAGGATCTCCTCCTTGGTGAGCGCCTGCTCCAGCCGCCACGCCAGGATGGCCTCGCGGATCTTCCGCTTGAGGGTCTTCTCGGTGGCGCTCTTGTACCCCTCGCGCGAGATGAGGATGGCCTTGGCCGTCTGCTGCGTCAGCGTGGAGCCGCCCTGCGTGCTGCTGCTGCCGGACAGCTTCTTGCGCGCCGTGTACCAGGCGGCGCGCGCCGTCCCCAGCACGTCCACGCCGAAGTGGTCGAAGAAGCTGGAGTCCTCGGAGGCGATGAAGGCCTGCACGAGCCGCTTGGGGATGCGCTCGTAGGGCACCACCTTGCGACGCTCGTTGTAGAACTCCGCGGCCAGCACCTGGTCGTCCGTGTACAGCTCGCTCAGGATGGGCGGGAAGTACTCGTCCACCTTCGGCACGGAGGGGAGCCCGTCCCCGTACGTCTTGAGCGCCCAGGCCACCGCGCCCACCGCCCCCGCCCCGCCCAGGAACACGAGGAACAGCCCCGCGAGCAGCAGCTTCACCCACCACTTGCGCGGCGGGCGCTTCTGCAGCTGCAGCCGCGCCTGCCCCTCCGGGAGCGGCTCCGCCGGCTCCTCGGTGATTTCAATCTCCGGCCCGTCGCCGTGCTTGCTCATGCCCGCTCCAGCCCCGCCGCGCGCAGCACCGCCTTCAGCTCCTCCGGCAGCGGCGCCTCGAACCGCATCTTCCGGCCATCCTCCGGGTGCGGCACTTCAATGGACGCGGCGTGTAGGAACAGCCGCTTGAGCCCCCAACGCCCGCGCACGTCCCGGTTGAAGGCGAAGTCCCCGTGCTTCCTGTCCCCGGCCAGCGGGTGGCCCACCGCGGCCAGGTGGCGGCGGATTTGGTGCGTCCGCCCCGTCTCGATGACGCACTCGAGGAAGCAGCCGTCCCCGCCCTGGGCCAGCACCCGCCAGCGCGTCACCGCGTCCTGCATGTTGACGCCCCGCCGCGCCTTGGACTCCGCGGTCTGCTGGTGCTCGGCCAGGGGCAGGTCGATGACGCCCGAGGCCGCCCCCATCTTCCCCTTGGCCAGCACCAGGTACTTCTTTTTCGGATGCTGGTGGGTGAAGACGTTGGTGAAGTGCACCATCGCCGGGCGCCGCTTGGCCACGAGGATGACCCCGGAGGTCTCCCGGTCCAGCCGGTGCGCGGGGCTGGCGGCGAAGTCGTTGCGCACCGCCTTCGGCCCCAGCCGGGCGCGCACGTAGTCCACCAGCGTCCCCCCGGTGATGCCGCTGCCGGTGTGCACCGCCAGGCCGGACGGCTTGTCCACCGCCATCATCCAGTCATCCTCGTACAGGACGTCCAGCCACGAGCCGTCCAGCACCGGCGGCGCCTTCTCCTTCGGGCGCCCGGGCCCCATCAGCTGCGCCTCGTCCCCGCGGATGGTGACGGTGTCCCCCTCCTGCAGCGGCTGCTCCGGCTGCGCGCGCTTGCCGTTCACCCGCACCTTCTTGGTGCGGATCATCTTGAAGAGGTGGGACGGCGGCACGTTGGCCAGGCGCTTGCGGAGCACCTTGTCCAACCGAACACCTGCGATGTCACGGTCCGCCTTGAACTCGATCATTTGTGGCCCGGGGGCTGCTGCGACCGGCTATATACGCCAACCCCATGGCCAAGCCTCCCAGCATTGAATCGCTCCTCAAGGAAGGGTCCACCGCGTGGAACCGCGCCCGCAAGTCCGGCAGCGTGGGGACCGACCACACCGGGGCCACCCTCGAGAACCTCTTCTCCGCCAACGCGGACCTCTCCGGCCTGGACCTCACCGGCAGCGAGTGGGAGAAGTGCGACCTCTCCAAGATGAACTTCCGGGAGTCCGACCTCTCCAACGCCTACTTCCACGGCGGGCGGCTGCAGGACTGTGACTTCCGCGGCGCCAACCTCACCGGCGCCACCTTCGAGAAGCTGAAGCTGCTCCGCTGCGACTTCACCGGCGCCGAGGGGCTGGAGGAGCTGGAGCTGGACGACGTGGACATGGACCGCGTGCAGGGCCTGGCCGGCGAGGAGGCCCCGCCGCCCCCGCCGCCCCCCGCCGTGGGCGCCACCTCCTTCACCCGCGAGCAGCGCGTGCGCTCGCAGGGGGGCGCCGAGGTCGCCCCGGGGGACGACACCGGCGGGCTGCCGCCGTTCCGCCCGCAGGACCCACCCTCTGCCCTCTTCTTCCGCGGGCTGAAGATGCTCGGTGGCGTGGCCCCCACCTGGGTGCTGGACGTGCCGGGGCTGCGGCCCCAGCTGCCCCCCGCGGGCGCCCCGGGCAGCACGCTCGAGTCCGCCATGCGCGAGGCCACCCGCCAGCGGCTGGAGGGGCGCAAGCCGTCCTCGGACCCGTCGCTCGTGGCCAAGGCCCAGTCCACCCTCCGGATGGGGACCAAGGACGTGGCCGCCGCGGCCATGTACCTGCGGCAGGTGGACGAGGAGCCGCACTTCCGCTTCTCCGCCGCCAAGGCGCTGCACGCCGCGCTGAAGGCGGAGCTGGACGTGGATGACCCCACGGGCTCCGTGGACCCGCGCACCACCGGCGCCCTGCTGGAGCTGCGGCTGACGCAGGAGTCCGCGGACGCGCTCAACGAGGTGCGCCGCCGCCTGGCCGCAGCCCAGCTGTTCACCTCCCTGCTGGAGGCCGGCTTCACCCCGGAGAACAACTGGGAGGAGGCGCTGGACTCCGCGGAGCAGGCGCAAGATCTCGCCCAGGTGGCCACCGGCGGGGACCGGGAGGCGCTCGCCGAGGCGTTCGGCGCCTTCGCCGGCCTGCCGGAGGAGGCCCGCCTGCGCCGGCTCGCCTACCTGTCCGAGGCCAGCTTCCACCTGGAGCAGCTCTCCCGGCTGACCGACGGGGCCGAGCCCGCCTGGCTGACCGGCCCCGAGTACCGCGAGTGCCACGACCGCGAGATGTCGCTGGTGGACGTGCTGCGCGCAAGCGACATCCCGGCGCGGGCCGCCGCCCTGGCCCGCACGGAGCTGGGCGTCCCCGAGGGCGAGGTGCCCGAGGACTCCGAGGACGACCTGTTCCTGCAGGTCCGCTGCCTCACCTGCGGCAAGGAGAAGCTGCTGGTCCAGTCGCCGGAGTAGCCGTTCGGGGCTAGCTTCCCCCTCCGCATGGACTTCATCGAGCGGCTGCGGGCGGAGTTCCCGGAGGGCTTCCTCACCACGGAGCCCTCCGAGCTCGCCGAGTGGGGGCGGGACTGGACGCGCGTCCACGCCCCCACCCCGTCTGCTGCCTGCTTCCCGCGTGACACGCAGGAGGTGGCCCGGCTGCTCGCGCTCTGCAACGCGCACGGGGTGAAGGTGGTCCCCTCCGGCGGGCGCACGGGCCTTGCCGGCGGCGCGGTGGCGGCGCGCGGGGAGCTGGTGCTGTCGCTGTCCCGGATGAACCGCATGGAGCCGGTGGACGTGGCCAGCCGCACGGTGCGCGTGCAGGCCGGCGCCGTGACGGAGGCGGTGCACCAGCACTGCGCGCCGCACGGGCTCACCTGGCCGGTGGACTTCGCCAGCAAGGGCAGCTCGCAGGTGGGCGGCAACCTCTCCACCAACGCCGGCGGCGTGAAGGTCATCAAGTACGGCCTCACCCGTCAGTGGGTGCTGGGGCTGGAGGTGGTCACTGCCGCGGGGGAGGTGCTGCAGCTGGGTGGCGCCCTGGAGAAGAACAACACCGGGCTGGACCTGCGGCAGCTCTTCATCGGCAGCGAGGGGACGCTCGGCGTCATCACCGCCGCCACCCTGAAGCTGGCCCCGCTGCCGGGGCGCGCGGACGTGGCGCTCCTGGCAGTGCCGGACGTGGCCGCCGTGCTGCGGCTGTTCCGGGACGCCCGAACGGCCGCCCTGCCCCTGTCCGCGTGGGAATTCTTCACGGAGGCCTGCCTGCGCCGCGTGGAGCGGCACCGCAAGCTGCGCTCCCCGTTCGACGCCCGCCACGGCTGCTACGTGCTGCTGGAGACGGAAGGCGCGGAGCCCGCCGCGCTGGAGGCCTGGTTCGCCCGCGCCTTCGAGCAGGGGCTGGCCCAGGACGGCACGCTGGCCGAGTCACCCTCCCGCGGCAAGGAGCTCTGGGCGCTGCGCGAGTCCATCAGCGAGTCCCTCTCCGCCACCGGGCTGCCGCACAAGAACGACATTGCCCTGCCTATCGCAGAGCTGGAACGTTTTTGCGGAGCGCTGGACGCGGTGTTCGCGGCACGCTACCCGGGGTTCGAGGTGTGCCTGTTCGGCCACATCGGGGACGGGAACCTGCACGTCAACGTGATGAAGCCGGACGGGATGGACAAGGCGGACTTCCTCCGCCACGCCGCCGCGTCAGACGAGGTGATGTTCTCGCTCGTGCGCGCCCACGGTGGCAGCATCTCTGCCGAGCACGGCGTGGGGCTGCTCAAGAAGAAACACCTGCACTACAGCCGCGCGCCGGAGGAGCTGGCGCTGATGCGCGCGGTGAAGCAGGCGTTGGATCCCCGCGGCATCCTGAACCCGGGGAAGGTGCTGGACCCGTAGGGCCTCAGGCCACTCGGGTGCGAATGTCCGTGGGCAGGGCGGCCACCCGCGCGGACACCTCCTGCGCCACGTCCTTCTCGATGTCCATCACCAGGTAGCCCACCTGGGCGTCCGTGGAGAGCACCTGCGCGTGGATGTTGGCGTCCAGCTCGGACACGATGCGGTTGATGTTCCCGAGTACGCCCGGGACGTTGCGGTGGACGTTCAGCACGCGGTGCGTCCCTGGGGACGGGGGCAGCTCCACCTGCGGGAAGTTGACCGCACCGGTGGTGGCCCCCGCGCGGACGAAGCGGAGCAGCGCCGTGGCCACCTCGCGGCCAATGGACTCCTGCGCCTCCTCCGTGGAGCCGCCAATGTGCGGCGTCATGATGACGTTGGACAGCCCCTGCAGCGGCGTGCGGAAGCCGTCCGAGTTGGTCTCCGGCTCCTCCGGGTAGACGTCCACCGCGGCCCCGGAGAGGTGGCCCGAGCGCAGCGCCTCCGCCAGCGCGGCAACGTCCACCACCGTGCCGCGCGCGTTGTTGATGAGCGCCGCCCCCGGCTTCATCTGCCGCAGCTGGGATGCGGTCACCAGGTTCTCCGTCTGCGGCGTGGCCGGCACGTGCAGCGTCACCACGTCCGACTCGGCGAGCAGGGCCTCCAGCGTGGCGCAGGCCCGCGCGTTGCCCAGCGGCAGCTTGGTGGCCACGTCGAAGTACAGCACGCGCATGCCCATGGACTCGGCCAGCACCCCCACCTGCGAGCCGATGTGGCCATAGCCCACGATGCCCAGCGTCTTGCCACGCACCTCGCGGCTGCCCGCGGACACCTTGCGCCACTTGCCCTCGTGCATCTCCCGGAGGCGGTCCCCCAGCTGGCGGCTCAGCATCACCACCTCGGCAATGACCAACTCCGCCACGCTGCGGGTGTTGCTGAACGGGGCGTTGAACACCGGCATCCCCAGCGCCCCCGCCGCCTTGAGCTCCACCTGGTTGGTGCCAATGCAGAAGCAGCCCACGGACAGCAGCGACGGCGCGGCCTGCAGCACGTCCGCCGTGACGTGCGTCTTGCTGCGGATGCCGAGCAGTGTCACGCCCTTCAACGCGGCCTTGAGCTCGCCTCCCTTCAGGGCGCCCTTGACGGCCTGGACCTCGAAGCCAGCCTCGCGGAAGAGCGCCTCGGCGGAGGCGTGGATGTTCTCGAGCAGCAGGACCTTGCCGCGGGGTGCAGGGGGCGTGGTGGACATGGAGACTCCGACAGTGGCCCGGGGCCTGCCGCCTTTCAACCTTCCGGCGAGACGTCCGCCGGTTTTCCGGCGAGCACGCGGACGAGCGCCGGCAGCGCCCCCACCCGCGGGCGGTTGCCGTTGCGCCCGGGGGCGGCGCCCGGCATCTCGGGGCCCACGTACATCTTGGAGGCGGCGTCGTAGAAGAGCGGCGGGCGCAGTTTCCAGCCCTCCTCGCTCTCCACGTAGAACCAGCCGTCCTTCCACGTGACGATGACGGCGTACGTGCCGGGGATGGCGACGCGGATGGCCTCCCCCTCCTCCGTCACCTCCACGCCGTGCAGCCCGTGGAACTCCTTGAGCGCCTCCATCAGCTCGCGGGCGGCGGCGCGCTGCTCCTCCACGCGCGGGGCGTGGGCAAAGGTGGCCCGCAGCAGCAGGCTCTTGGCGTCCAGGATGTCGTGCTCGGGGATGGACCGCATGGGGCGCGCTTGGCCGGCGCTTTCCTAGACCCTAGCCCGTCTTTCGCGGAGGCCCAGCAAAGAGGTCCAGCTGCTGCCGGGTGCCCAGCGCGCGGGCGTCCAGCCCCTCCCCGCGCAGCGCCTCCGCCAGCTCCACCGCGAAGCCGTGGTGGGTGATGACCTCCGAGGCCCCGGTGGCCTTCACGTAGTCCAGCAGCCCCGGGAAGTCCGCGTGGTCGGACAGCGGGAAGGCCACGTCCGCCCCGGCCCGGTGGTGGGCGTTTCCGTCCAGCGCCCAGCCGGACAGCACGGCGAGCGCGCGCGGCCCCACCTCGTGGAGCACGGACGCGCGGGCCAGGTTGGGCGGGAAGACCAGCACCTCGCCGCCGAGCGGCGCCCCGTCCCACGGCTCCACCTCAAGCGGCACCCCCAGCTCCCGGTACAGCGCGCAGACGGCGTGCACGCTCCCGTGGGCGCGCATCCTGAACCCCTGCTCGGAGAGGTAGCGGATGGCCTCCTGGGACTTGCCCAGCGGATAGGCCAGCAGCACCGGCGTCACCCCGCGCTCCAGCTGGGCGCGGCACCAGCCCGCCATGTCGGCCAGCACCTCCTCGCGGCGCGGCAGCCGGTACCGCGGGTGGCCGAAGGTGGACTCCACCACCAGCGTGTCGCACTCGGCCACCTGCAGCGGCTCGGCGGTGAGGGCGCGGGCGGGGTTCAGGTCCCCGGTGTAGACCACGCGCCGGCCGTCCTGCCGGATGACGCGCAGCTGCGCGCTGCCCAGCACGTGCCCCGCGGGGAGCAACTCCAGCACCAGCGGTCCCAAATCAAAGGGCCGTCCATAGGGCGCGGGCAACGGCGCGGGCACCTCGCGCTTGAGCCGATGGGCCATCAGCCGCAGCGTGGCCGCCGTGGCGATGACGCGGTCATGCCGCCCCACGTGGTCCGAGTGGGCGTGGCTCACGAAGCACAGCTCGCGCTTGCGCGGCGCGTCCAGCCACAGCGGTGTGCCGGTCAGGTGCAGCCCTTCGCGCTTGAGTTCCACCGCCATGGTCCGTCCGGTGGACTAGCACGGTGCGTGGCCGCAGTGGACGGCTCAGCCGGGGGCCTGCCCCTCCGGCGGGGAGGGTGGCGTCCTCCCGGCCTGCCGGGCGCGGCCGAGCAGCCTCCCGAGGGAGCGCTTGGCCTCCTCCAGCCAGCGCAGCCGCTCGGCGTAGGTCATCTTCAGCCCCCGCAGGTGTGGCGGGTCCGGGGGGAGTTCCTCGACCAGCGGTGGGGAGTGGCCGTCGCTCACGGCAGGGAGGATAGCCGCTGCAGCGCTTCGATGTCGGCCTGGTCCTGGGCCCGTCCCGCAGCACGCTTCAACTGGACGATGTCCTCGACCGAGGCCACCGTCACGTACGCGGCATCCAGCTGTGCCCGGACGGCACGCCCGTAGGCCTCGTCGAAGTCGAACGGCTCCGCCACGAAGAGGTCCACCTCGAGCTCACGGTGGACGGGACTCCACAGGCTGAACACCGTGAGCCCCTCCTCCTCCACCCACTGCCGCCGGATGTCCGGGTTGGCGAAGTCGTCCGCCTTCACCGGGGCGCGCGGCCGGTAGCCCAGCCTGCCGAGTGCCCCGATGGCCCGCAGCGCGTTGTCCGGTGACAGGTGCACCACCAGGTCCAGGTCCGCCGTGGTGCACAGCTGTCCGTGCAGGACCACGGCCACGCCACCCACCACGAGGTAGCGGGCGCCCGCCTCGTTCAGCGCCTGGAACACCGCCTCGAGCGAAGAGCCCAGCATGGGGCTCATGCTGGCGGGGCGGGGCGCTCGGCACCAGCCCCCACCGGCGCGACCTCCCCGGCCACCACCCCCAGCACGATGAGCGCGCCCCCTGCCCACTGCGCCCCCGTCAGCGCCTCGCGCCCGAGGTACACACCCAGCGCCGCGGTGAACACCGGCTCGAGCGCGAAGACGAGCCCCGCGCGCACCGCGGTCGTGCGGGCCTGCGCCCACGTCTGCAGCGAGATGGCCACGGCCGTGGCCAGCACCCCTGTGTAGGCCACCACGCCCCACAACTGCGGGGTGGGCTCCAGCCGCACCGGGAACACGGCCAGGCACGGGAGCGACAGCAGGAACACCGCCCAGACCTGGGTGGCCACCAGCACCGAGGGCCTCGCACCCGGGGCGTACCGCTCCGTCAGCACGATGTGGAAGGCGTACGCCCCCGCGCACCCGAGCGTGAGGAGGTCGCCCCTCCACGTCTCGCCCCCCGCGCGCACCTCCTGCCCGTGCAGGGTGAGCAGGTACATCCCCGCCGCGGCCAGGGACACGCCCAGCAGGATGGCCGGCCTGGGGCGCCGCCCGTTCAAGGCCCACCCCACGAAGGGCACGAACAGCACGCACACCCCGATGAGGAAGGCAGACCGCGCGGGGGTGGTCCACGCAAGGCCCGCCGTCTGCAGCGCGTAGCCGCCGAACAGCCACGGCGAGAGCCTCACCCCCGCGCGGAGGCTGGGGCCGTGCAGTCCGTCCCGCCAAGCCAGCGCCGTGCAGGCCAGCGCCCCCACGCCGAAGCGCAGGGCGAGAAAGGTGAGCGGATCAGCCGCGCCGAGCGCGTCCTTCACCAGCACGAAGCTGGTGGCCCAGAACGCGGTGATGGCGAGCAGCACCGCGTCCGCGGCGAGGACGGCCCGGGGCGCCCCCGTCACGGGACGTAGAAGAAGCTGATGCCCAGGATGGCGTAGACGCCCAGCAGCATCAGCCCCTCGAGCCAGTTGGTCTCGCCGTCCAGCGCGATGAGCGACGTGGCCGCCACCGACAGCACCATGCCAATGACCTCCATGTGGCTGAACTCCAGCGTCAGCGGCTGGCCGAAGGGGATGGCCAGCAGCACCAGCACCGGCGCCACGAAGAGCGCAATCTGCTTGCTGGACTCGAAGGCAATGTTGAACGCCACGTCCATCCGGTTCTTCATGGCCATCAGCACCGCCGTGGAGTGCTCCGCCGCGTTGCCCGCGATGGCAATGACGATGACGCCCACGAAGGTGTGGGTGAAGCCGAAGGTGCGGATGGCGTCCTCGAGCGCGTGGACGAGGAACTCTGCCACGACGATGACGCCCAAGGTTGCGGCCAGCAGGATGACGGTGGCCTTCTTCGTGCTCCAGGGGGGCAGCGCGTCCTCGGACAGCTCCTCCTGCTCCTCCCCGTCGTACAGGTGCTTGTGGGTGCCGAGCGAGAAGACGAGCGACGCGCCGTAGATGAGGAGCAGCACCACCGAGATGGAGACGGACAGCTTCTGCATCACCGGCTCGGCGGCCGCCCCGCGGGTGACGTGGAAGATGTCCGGGACGAGCAGCGCGGAGACGGCGAGGAACATCATGCCGCTGCCGGACAGCGCGGCCGTGGTGTTGAAGACCTGCTTCTTGCGGCTGCGGCTGAGCCCGCCCGCGAAGATGGCCGCCCCCAGCACCAGCAGCAGGTTCCCCAGGATGGCCCCCGTGATGGAAGCCTTCACCACCTCCACCTGCCCGCTGCGCAGCGCGGCAATGGCGATGATGAGCTCCGCCGCGTTCCCGAAGGAGGCGTTCATGAGCCCCCCCAGCCCGGCCCCCAGGTGGTGGGCCACCACCTCCGTGGCCTCGCCCATCAGCCGGGCGAGCGGCAGCAGCGCCAGCACGCAGAACAGGAAGGTCGCAGTCCCGCCCAGGAAGTAGGGGGACAGGATGGCCCCCGGGAGGCAGACGGCGAGCAGCAGGTTGAAGACCCGGTCGGCGGTGCTGGCGGGGCGGGGGGCAGTCTGGGCGGTGGCGGTCATGGAACCGGGGGCGTTTTCGCTTCCCCGGCGGTTACAGTCCAGCGCGCTCGTCCCCGCCCATGACGCCTCCCCTCTTCCATCTGCTCACCCACCCTGCCTCCGCCCGGGACGTGGACTGGCCGCGGCTGGCCTCCTCGGCCTGCGCCCACGGGCTCGCGGGGGTGGTGCTGGCCGAGGCCGGCCGGGCGGGGCTCCCCCTCCCGGTCGATGCCGCGGAGGGGCTGAAGAAGCAGGCGCAGGCGGTGGCGGCGCAGGCGCTGCGCGCGTCCCTGTTGCTCGCGCGGGCGC
>VGRA01000005.1 GCA_016875515.1 Deltaproteobacteria bacterium
CGCGTCCGCCGAGCTACCGGAGGTGGAGCCGCTGCGCGCCTACCCTGCCGCGGTGCAGGAGGCCTTCACCCGCGCGGCCCGCGCCGCCGAGTCCGGGGACACCGCGGGGGCCACCCAGCTGCTCGAGCAGGTGCTCGCGCAGGAGCCGCGCGCGGACTTCGCCTGGACCAACCTGGGCATCCTGCAGGAGCCCACGGACGGGGCGAAGGCGGAGTCCTCCTACCGCAAGGCGCTCTCGCTCGCCCCGGACCAGGACCGGGCCTGGGACGCGCTCGGACGGCTCTTGTGCCGCACCGGGCGGTGCGAGGCCTTCCTCGCCGAGGCGCGCGCGCGCACGGCGAAGAAGCCGAAGTCGCTGGGTCCCCGCAACGCGCTCGGCTTTGCGCTGGTGCAGGTGGGCCAGCTGGAGGAGGCCTCTGCCGCGGCCAAGGCGGTGCTCAAGGAGGACGAGCGCAACGTGCGGGCCATGCAGGTGCTCGCCCAGGTGTTTGCGCGGCAGTCCAAGTGGGAGCTTGCACGCATGGTGCTGGAGCGCGCCCGCACCATTGACCCGAAGGACCCGCTCACCCACAACGCGCTCGGGCTGGTGCAGCTGCAGTTCAAGACCATCCCGCGCACCACGGCACAGGAGAGCTTCGCCACCGCGGTGCGGCTGAAGCCGGACTTCGTGGAGGCGCTGTCCAACCAGGGGGCCATGCTCATCGAGGTGGATGACTTCCCGGGGGCCATTGCGCTGCTGGAGCGGGCCGTGGCGGCTGCCCCGGACTACGCGGAGGCCCGGATGAACCTGGCCAACGCCTACCGCGGGGACGGCAAGCCGGAGAAGGCGCTGGCCGAGTACCAGAAGGTCCACGCGTTGCTGCCGAAGAACGCGGACGCCTGGTTCAACCTGGGCATCCTCTACCTGGACGCGGAGATGCCCAACGTGGACACCCTCGTCCGGTACGAGACCGCCCTCCAGCACTTCGCCACCTATGTGCAGGCCGGGGGCAAGGACGAGCGCGCTGACCTCTACGTGAAGGACGCGAAGAAGGCGCTGGAGAAGGAGAAGCGCCGCCGCGAGCGCGCGGAGAAGGACAAGCTGCGCAAGGCGGAGAAGGATGCCAAGGAGGCGGCAGCGCGGGAGGCCGCCGCCAAGAAGGCCGCCGAGGAGGCGGCGAAGGAGGCCGCCCGTCAGGCCGCGTCCGAGCCGGCCCAGCCGCCTGCCGGGAACGTCCAGCAGCGCCCCCCTGAGCCCCCGCCCCCCGCGAAGCTGGGAGAGGAGTCCCCGTGAGAGCCCTTGCCCTGGCCCTGGCGCTGTGCGCCGCATCCGCCTCCGCCCAGGAGGCCGGCAAGAAGAAGAAGGCGGTGATCCGGCTGGACGCCATCACCGTGGAAGGAAAGATCCAGAAACCGCAGGCCTTCTACATCCTGCAGCGGTCCAACCTGGCCTTTGATGACCTGAACCGGGTGGAGACTTTCGTACCCAAGGTCGTCCAGAGCGTGGAAAAGCCCCCGTTTTGAGGTACACAGGGCGTGTCCGCGGGGAACTCCGGGTGTTCCCCACGCGTCCGAGCGAGCCATGGCAAAACCCCTTTCCAGCAAGGTCCTCCGCGTCGGCGTGGTGCACGGCGGGCGCATCATCGAGGAGCGGCTATTCCGCAAGCCTGCGTCCATCACCGTTGGACAGGGTGCGAAGAACACGTTCTTCGTCCCGGATCCCAACCTCCCGGACAAGATGTTGGTGCTGGAGTACACGCGCACCGGGTACGCGCTCGTCTTCACCGAGGACATGGAGGGGCGCGTCCGGCTGGGCAGCGGCGCCGACGTGGACTTCGCGGCCCTGCGCGCGCAGGGCACCGCCTCCCAGCGGGGGGACAGCTGGGTCCTGGGGCTGTCCGAGCAGGACCGGGGAAAGGTCACCCTCGGGAACCTGACGCTCCTCTTCCAGTTCGTCGTGCCTCCGCCGGAGCCCACCGCGGCGACGCTGCCCGCGAGTGCGCGCGGCAGCTTCTGGACCGGCGTGGACCGGGTGTTCGCAGGCCTGCTCAGCACCTGCATGCTGTTCGCGCTCACGCTCGCCTTCACCACGGCCCTGTCCCCCATGCCGACGGAGGAGGAGCTGAAGCTGGAGGAACTGCCGGACCGGTATGCCAAGGTGATGATGCCGGCCAAGCCGCCGGAGCCGGAGAAGCCCGCGGACAAGCCCGCCGCCAGCGACACCGGCAAGACCGAGGAGAAGAAGCCGGAGAAGAAGGCGGACGAGCCCATCCCCGCGGCCAAGGCGGACGCCACCCCGGCGGAGGCCGCCGCGCGCAAGGCGGCCATCCAGGAGCGCGTGGCGCAGTCCGGCATCCTGAAGATCCTCGGCAGCACAGGCGGGGCGGGCGGGGGCGCGTTCGCGGACGTGCTCGGCGGAAGCTCCGCCTCCAACGACATCAGCGCGGCCCTGGCGGGCGCGGGCGGCGTGGGCGTTGCCACGTCGGACATGCTCGGTGGGCCGGGCGGCACGGGGCCGCGCGGCGGCGCCACGGGCGAGGTGGCTACCATTGGCGCCATTGCCACCAAGGGGGTGGGCGCCGTCAACGTGGGCGAGAAGCAGGAGGTGGCCGTCAAGGCGGAGACCAAGCTGGAGGCCGCCGAGGTGGAGAGCAGCACCGTGGACCGGGAGGGGCTGGCGCGGTACGTCAAGTCCCGCCTCAAGGCCATCACCTCCTGCTATGAGAAGGAGCTGAAGCGCAACCCGTCCCTGAAGGGGCGCGTGGTGGTGCGCTTCACCATCAAGCCTGACGGCCGCACCTCGGACGTGGACGTGGAGGAGAACACGGTGGGCAGTGACGCCGTGGGGGCCTGCATCAAGACGCTCATCAAGACGTGGACCTTCCCGTTCAAGCCGGAGGAGGAGACCACCGTGGCCTACCCGTTCGTGTTCGCCCCGGCCTCCTGAGCGCCGGCCGTACCTCCCGGAGTCACGCGTGAAACCTCGCCGCCTCGAAGAGTTGTGCGACCTCATCCAGTCGCACGAGTTCCAGTCCTGGTGGACGGAGCTCCAGCGCGCGCGCGCGGAGGAGGACACCGCACAGGAGCGGGAGGACGAGCTGCGCTCGCAGCTGGCGCTGGTGGAGTTCCGCGCCGAGCACACCCAGCGCGAGGCCATTGACGCCCTCTCGCTCGCGGGCAGCGCAGACGACGACGCGGCGCGCACCGCGGCCGAGTCCAACACGCTCGAGAACCAGGCCTACGTGGCGGTGGGCGAGTTCGAGGAGCAGCGGTACCGCGCCTCGGACGCCTACTACCACCAGGGGGCCGCGGAGCGGCTGGTCGAGCAGTGCAACGAGGCGCTGCGGAAGCACCCCGGGGACGCCCGGGCCGCGGACGCACTCGCCCAGGCCCGCGAGGCGCTCACCCGTTCCAGCGCCACCCTGGACCACGAGGAGCGGCGCAAGGCGGTTGCATGGGCGCGCGTGGAGGCCCTGTGGGAGCGCTCCACCGCGGCGGGGCTGCTGGTGGCCGAGCAGAAGGTGCGCGCCGGGCGGATCCGCAAGCGCGCGGAGCGGATGTTCGCCGAGGCGGAGGAGCGCAAGCTCCGCGCGGTGGAGCTGCGCTCCCAGGCCACCGCCGCCACCGCCGCGCGGAGGAACGCAGAGCGCCGGGTCAACGGGCTCGTGGACCAGGCGCGTGTCCGCTTTGACTGCTCCGCCGGATCGGATTTCCTCTATTTCCCGCAGAAGGACCACCCGCGCCACGCGTTCTGCCTCCCGCTGGTAGAGGACCGCGAGAGCTACAACGTGGAGGTGGTGGCGCTGGCCCTCTACACCGTGGACCACCAGCGCGGCATCAGCTTCCTTGAACCCGTGGGCACGGGCAGCGCCCCGTCCATTTCCGAGGGAGACAGCCGGTTCGAGGAGTTCCTGCTGAAGGACCGCGGGGACAAGGCCCCCCGCCCCAGCTGACTTTCCAGGAGCCGCCGTGAACAAGGTTGACCATCTCGCGCAGAGCCCGTTGTTCGAGCGGTTGAGCACCGAGGAACTCAGCTACATCTCCTCCTTGAGCCGCCCCACGCACGTGCGTGCCGGGGAGCGGATCTTCGAAGAGGGCTCCATCGGGGACAGCGTCTACATCATCATCAAGGGCCAGGTGGAGGTCTCGCGGCGGGACATCACCGGTGAGTCCAAGCGCCTGGCCACCATCTCCGCCCCGGACTTCTTCGGCGAGATGAGCCTCATCCAGAAGGAGTTCCGATCCGCGAGCATCACCGCGCTCACGGACGTGGAGTTGCTGCAGATGTCCGCTGAAAACCTGGTCGCCTTCCGGCGCCGCTACCGGGACGGTTTCACGTTCATCGTGATCAACATTGCCCGGGTGCTGGCGGCCCGCCTGCGGGAGTCCAGCGCCCGCCTGGCCGCCCGGCTGTAGCGGAACAATTAGAGGGGCCAGGGCACCCGGGAAGTGGCCCTGCCGGTGTAGGTTCCTGTAGACTCCGCCCAATCGGCCGCACCTTGCAGATCCTGACTTCATGCCCCCCACCCTTCGAGCCCTGGCGTGTGTGCTGTTCCTCCCACTGGCTGCCTGGGCGCAGCCGGCAGCTGATGGCGTCCCGGACGCGGAGAAGGTCCGGCGCAGCGGTGAGGCCGTGGCCCGCATGCGGGAGGTCCTGAAGGACAGCCTGAAGAAGCTGCAGGAGGCGCGCACCAGCAACGACGTGGTGAAGCTCAACTGCGTCAACGAGAAGCTCACGCAGATCAAGGGCCTGCTGCGCGTCTCCGAGCAGGCAGACGTGGCCCTGCAGGAGGCGCTGGCCCGGCGCGAGTCCACCACCACGGACAAGGAGTTCAGCAAGGTGACGCTGGCTGGCCAGAAGGTGGACCTGCTGCGGACCGAGGTGGAGTCCTGCATCGGGCAGCTGGCGTTCCGCACGGACGACCAGCAGTTGATCGAAGTGACGGAGCCCGCCTACCTGCCCCAGTGGGATCCCGCGGCCCCCGTGACCCTGGATCCCGTGACGTCACGCGCACCGCCCTCGAGCCCGACGCTGTGATCCCAACCGTTTCACAGCTGACCCGCGGCCCGGGTGTGCTATGCGCACGGGGCCTCCCGGTGCTTGTTCGGGGAATGCCACCGGCATGACTGTCCGCGCCCTCAGGGTTCAAGCCGCGCTCGTACTGTTGCTCACGGCGGGCGGAGCCCTGCCTGCACGGGCGCAGGAGGCCGTGGAGACCGGTTTCAAGGTGGGAAACGCGCGCGTCCACCCCCAGCTGGACGTGGCCTGGGGGTATGACTCGGCAGCAGGTTTCTTCCCCACCTCGCCCTTGGCCGCGTCGAACGGGCTGGCACCGGAATGGGTGGCGCGCATCAGGCCGGGGGCACGTGCCCTGCTGCCCACCTCCATCGCAGACCTCTCCGGTGGCCTGACCCTGGACATGGTGTGGCTCACCGGGCTGTTGTCCCCCGGCTCCGGCTCCGCCTCCCGCCTGCTCGGCGAGCTGAACCTCGGGGCCCGGTTCAACCCGCGGGGCCCGTTTGGTTTCCTCGTGGAGGAGCGGCTGGTCCGGAGCGACCGGACGGGCAATCCCGGGGCCGGGCTGGGCGTGGTGTCGTTCCGCAACGACGTGAGGCTGTCCGCGCCCATGAAGCCCGGCGGCGGCGCGCTGGAGGTCGTTCCGGCGGTGGCCTACGGCGTGGAGCTGTTCTCCTCCATCGTCAGCCAGGATCTCCCGGGCTGCACGGACGACGCGCTCTGCAAGGCCTCCGGCGCGTCCCTCTCCAACTTCCATAACCTCCGCGCAGAGTTGATGGGCAGCTACCGGTTCCTCCCCCGCACCTCGCTGCTGCTCGACTCCAGCTTCGACGGGCGCAGCTACTTCTACGACTCGGGCAACCCGGGAGCGCTGATGCTGCGCGCCAGCGCGGGCATTGCCGGCATGCTCCTGCCGAAGGTGGCGGGGTTGGTGAAGGTGGGCTACGCGCGCAACTTCGCCGGGGCCACGAACACCGTCATCGGGCAGCTGGAGGCGTCCTACCTGTTCAACACCCGCTCCTCCCTCCAGGTGGGCTACCTCCGGAACGTGGACCCCACGCCCACCTACGGCACCCTGGGAGATGACCGGGGTTACGTGGGCGTCAACTACGCGCTGGGGGAGAAGCTCCGGCTGACCGGGAACCTGTCGTTCGACTACCTCACCTTCGGCACCAGCCGTGCGGACATGGTCTTCGCTGCCGCTCCCTCGGCGGAGTACACCGTGACGCGCTGGCTCAGGGCGTCTGTCGGCTACGCGCTCACCGCAAGGTCCACCAACGCCTCCACCCTGTCCACCCTGAACCTGCTGCGCCACGACGTCCAGCTGCGCGCCAGCATGGCCTGGTGAACCGGATGGGCGCCTCCCGCCTCCAGCTCTCCCTGGTCCTGCTGCTGCTCGCCGTGACGGCGTGCCGGGCGTTCAGGCCCGAAGGGCCCTCGCTCCGCCCCTCGGACCTGCCGGCCGCGGACGGCGGCGCGGCGGAGGCGCTGGGCCCCGGGGACGTGCTGGACATCCGCATCTTCCAGGAGCCGGATCTCTCCGGGACCTGGCGCATCGCGGCGGATGGGGAGATTGACTACCCCCTGTGCGGCAAGGTGACCCTCGGCGGCCTCAGCACGGGGGCTGCCGCCCACGCGCTCGCCGAGTGCCTCAGCCGCGGCTTCGTCAAGAGCCCGCAGGTCAACGTGCAGGTCAGGGAGTACCACTCCAGGAAAGTCTACGTCTTTGGCGAGGTGGTGCAGCCGGGGACGTTCCCCTTCCGGGACAACATGAACATCATCCAAGCCATCACCCTGGCCGGCGGCTTCAACAAGGTGGCCGCGCGCAACCAGGTGAACGTGACGCGGCTGGTGGACGGCGAGGAGAAGAAGGTCCGCGTCCCGGTGGAGGACATTGGCCGGGGCACGGAGCGGAACTTCTACCTGCAGCCCGGCGACATCGTCTTCGTGCCGGAGAGCATGTTCTAGCGACGCGGCTGCCACCCCAGCGCGTCCAGGAAGGCGGTGCTCTCCGCCCGCAGCAGCGGCTCCAACCGCACTCCGCACGCCAGGATGTGCCCGCCGTCCAGCTGCAGCGGCTCGCCGCGCGTGCCAGTGGCCACCCCGCCCGCCTCGCGCACCAGCAGCGCCCCGGCGGCCACGTCCCACGGCTTCAGGCCGAACTCGAAGAAGCCGTCGTACCGGCCCGCGGCCACCCAGGCCAGGTCCAGCGCCGCTGCCCCCATGCGGCGGATGCCCTGTGCCCGCTGGACGAAGCGGTTGAACATCCCGAGCGGCACCTCCGGCCGCTCCCGCACGTCGTAGGGAAAGCCCGTGCAGAGCAGCGCCCGGTCCAGGCGCTCGACCGGGCTCACCTGCAGCGGCGCCCCGTCCACGTGCGCCCGCAGCCCCAGCCCGGCGCTGAACAGCTCGCCCCGCAAGGGGTCCGCAACGGCCCCCGCCAGCAGCCCTCCCGGTCCCTCCACCGCCACCGAGACGCAGAAGTGCGGCACGCCGTGGGCGTAGTTGGTGGTCCCGTCCAGGGGATCAATGATCCACCGGAACGGTGCCCCCACCCCGCCCGCCCCGCTCTCCTCGGCGAGCACGCCATGATCCGGGTGACGCGCGCGCAGGTACTCCAGGATGACCTGCTCGGACGCCTGGTCCGCGTCCGTGACGAGGTCAATGCCGCCCTTATAGGCCACCGTGCGCGGGCCGTTGAAGCGCTCGGCCAGCACCGCCGCCGCCCGCCGCGCCGCCTCCTCCGCGTCTGCGCGCAGCCCCGCTACGTCCACCGTCACCGGGCGGCCTCCCCCTCGGACAGCAGCGCCTCCAGCTCCCGCTCGTACAGCGGCAGGAACGTCTCGGAGAAGCCCTCGTGCACGTGTCGCACCACGCCGCGCCGGTCCACCAGGAAGGAAGTGGGCATCACCTTCACCTTCAGCAAGCGCTCGGAGAGCGCCGCGTTGGGATCCCTCAGCACCGGCAACTTCACGCGGTGCGCCTGGAGGAAGGCCGGCAGGACTGCCTCGTCCTCGTCCACGTTGAGCGCGTACACCCTCAGCCCGCGCGCGCCGTATGTCTCCTGCAGGTGGGCGTACAGGGGCAGCGCCTCCACGCACGGTTCGCACCAGGTGGCCCAGACGTCCAGGAGCACCACGTTGCCCCGCTCGGCCGCGAGGTCGAACGGCTCCCCGCTGCCGTACCGCGCCACCTGGAGCGCGAGCAACTCTGCAGGCGGGCTGCTGACCGGCCCGGCCAGCGGAGGCAGCGCTGCCCGCTGCAGGCACCCGCCCCCAAGCAGCAGGACGGCCGCAAACGCCACAAGCCGGACCGAGCCTCTCATGCCCTTCCCTCCGCGGCGGCGCGCAGATGCCCCATCAGCAGGTCCATGAAGCCGCCGAAGCTCCCGTTGCTCATCACCAGCAGCACGTCCCCCGGCCGGGCAAAACCGGCCACCTGCCGTGCCAGCCCCGGGACCTCTGCGCTCCCCTCCGCGGGAACGCCGCGGGCGCGGAGGTCCTCCACCAGCCGCGGCACGTCCAGTTCCTCCCCCACCGGCACCTTGTCGTGCCGCTCGGGGACCTTGATGAAGGCGGCGTCCGCGGCGTCGAACGCGGCGGCGTAGTCCGACTGGTGGATGTTTCGACGGCTGGTGTTGCTGCGCGGCTCGAAGACGGCCACGAGCCGTCGGCCGGCATAGCGCCCCTTCACCGCGGCCAGCGTCTCGCGCACCGCGGTGGGGTGGTGGGCAAAGTCGTCCACCACCCGGATGCCGCCCACGTCCGCGCGCACCTCCTGCCGCCGCCTCACGCCGCGAAAGCTGGCGAAGCCCTCGCGCACCTCGGCGTGCGAGAGGCCCAGCGCGCGCGCGCAGCCGTACACCCCGAGCGCGTTCTCCACGTTGTGGCTGCCGCCGAGCGGGAGGAGCACCTCGCCCTGGGGCTCGCCCCGCAGCACCACGCCGAAGTGCGCACCGGCCTCGGAGAAGCGCAGGCCTGCGGGCACCACGTCCGCGTCCGCCCCCTCCTGGCCCCGGTAGGTGACGGGGCGCACCCTCGCGGACTTCGCGAGCGCCACCGCGTTGGGATACGCCGCGCACACAGCGAGCGTCCCGTCCGCGGGCACCAACTGCACCAGCTTCTCGAAGGCAGACTCGTAGTGGGCGAGGTCACGGTAGATGTCCGCGTGGTCGAACTCCACGGACGTCAGCAGCAGCGTGCGCGGGCGGTAGTGGAGGAACTTGGGGCCCTTGTCGAAGTAGGCGGTGTCGTACTCATCCCCCTCCACCACCACGTGGGGGCCGGCCCCCACCCGGTAGTTGCCCGCGTAGTTGAGGGTGACGCCGCCCACCAGGAACGAGGGATCCCGCCCCGCGTGCGCGAGCAAGTGGCCCATCAGCGCGGACGTGGTCGTCTTCCCGTGGGTGCCGGCCACCACCACCGGGTGGCGCTGCGCGAGGAAAAGCTCCCCGAGCGCGGCGGGGAAGCTCACCTGCGGCAGGCCGCGCTCGCGCACCGCGGTGGCCTCCGGGTTGACGCGCCGCACGACGTTTCCAATGACGACCAGGTCCGGCTTGGCCAGGTCCAGGTTGCCCGCGGCGTAGGGCGTCATGACCGGGATGCCCCAGGTGCGCAGCATGTCGCTCATGGGCGGGTAGACGTTCTCGTCGCTGCCCGTCACGTGGAGGCCGGAGGCCTTGAGCATGCCGGCAAAGCTGCCCATGCCGGTGCCGGCTACGCCCACCAGGTGGACACGGCGAACGCGCGAGGCGTCCACGTGGGTGACGACGTTGCCGTTGTCCGGCGGGGGCGTGGGGGCATTCATGCAGGGGAGCCTTCGAGCGAGAGCGCGCGGACGGCCGCGTCGTGGAAGCGAGGACGGAAGTCCCGGAGGGCGAGGTTGCCTCGCCCGTGCGCGGTGCGGTTGGTGGTGAGCGCGACCACGAGCTGCCGCCCCAGGTCCACCCAGAGGCTCACGCCGGTGAAGCCGGTGTGGCCCACCGCCCCCGGCGGCAGGTTGCCCACGTGGGTGCCCGCCGAGGCGGGAGGGGCCGGGGTGTCGAACCCGAGCGCGCGGCTGCTGCCGGGAACCTGCGCGTCCGGGGCGAGCGCAAGGCGCCAGAGCGGCGCAGGGGCGAGGCGGCCCGCGCCTGCAAGCTCGTCCAACACCGCCTGTCCGAAGCGCGCCACGTCCTCGGCAGGCCCGAACAGCCCTGCGTGGCCGGCAACGCCGTCAAGCACCCAGGCGTTGTCGTCGTCCACCTCGCCGGGCCGGGAGGGGCGGACGGGGAACGGGGTCCACATCGTCTCCTGGCCGGGGGCGGGTTCGCGCGGTCGCGTGCTGCCGGTCTGGGGCAGCCCGTCACCCGGGGCCTGGGCGGTGATGCGGCGGAAGGTGGAGGTGAGCCCCAGCGGCGCGGCCACGTGCTCCGCGAAGAGGACGTCAAGCGGGGCGCCCAGCACCTGCTCGAGCGCAAAGCCCAGCTGCAGGAAGCCCACGTCGCTGTAGACCGCCTCGATGCTGCGGGGGCGCCGCAGGCCGCAGGCGAGCACCGCCTTGCGCACCTCGGCGTGGACCTCCTCCCACGTGGCGCGGGGGGTGGCGGGGTCGAACAGCTCGGGCACCGCGGGCATCACGCGCGCGAAATAGGGGAGCCACGCCGGCAGGCCGGAGCGGTGGTACAGCAGGTCCGCGAGCGTCACGCCCGCCTCGGCGGCGGGGGTGCCGGGAAAGAGGCGGGAGAGCGGCGTGGACGGCCCCACCCTGCCCTGCCCCCACCCGCGCAAGAACAGCGCGGTGGTGCACATCACCTTGGTCAGCGAGGCGAGATCAAACGGCGTCTGGTCATCCACGGGGCCGGCAGTGCCGGAGAAGGCCTGCGCGCCGCGGTGGAGCACCACCGCCTGCGCGGCGGGGAAGGCGCCGTCCTGGACGCCGGCGTCCAGCAGTTGCTGCAACGGGTGGCTCACGCGGCCCCCCGGCGGGGCGACACCCCGGGCTCGAGGAAGGACAGGCTGCGCGCCGGCCCGTCCAACCGGACACGCACCCCGAGCGGGACCGCGAGGTTCACCTCACCGTGGCCCACCGGGAAGCCGGCCACGCACGGCTTTCCGAGCGCCTGTGCGAGCTCCCGCAGGACGTCCGCGCTGGACCCAGCCGCGTCCTTCTCCTCGCACCCGGTAAATTCTCCGAGCGCGATGCCGGCCACCGCGTCCAGCGCGCCCGCCAGCTTCAGCTGCGTCCACATCCGGTCCAGCCGGTAGGGGCGCTCCCCGACGTCTTCGAGGAGCAGCACCGCGCCGCGGAGGTCCGGCAGGTACGGCGTCCCCACCAGGGACGCGACGAGCGAGAGGTTGCCCCCCACGAGCCGACCCTCGGCCACGCAGGGCACGAAGGTCTCCGTGCCCTCGAGGGCGGGCGCGGGCTCGGGCGTCTCCATCAAGCGGAAGAGGCGCTCCACGGCATGCGGGGGCTGGCGCCCGAGCTGCGTGACGACCGGTCCATGGAGGCTCATGACGCCGCGGGATTGGAGCCCCAGGTGCAGCGCGGTGATGTCCGAGAAGCCCACGAGCAGGGCAGGGTTGAGCACCCGGGGCGGCAGGGTGGGCAACAGGTGCATGGCGCCGAAGCCGCCGCGCGCGCAGACCGAGGCGAGTCCGGACGAGAGCCAGGCGGCCAGTTCGTCCTGCCTGCGCCCCGCTGTACCGGCGAGGTAGCGGTGGCGGCTGTCCAGGCCGGGGGCGAGCTCCACGGTGTAGCGGGACCGCAGAACGGCGAGCCCTGCCTCGAAGGGGGCAGACTCGAAGGGCCCGGAAGGGGCGATGACGCGCAGCGTGTCACCCGGTGCGAGCGCGGGAGGAGGAATCACGGCGCGACGTCATAGCACCGGGGCGTGCTGCGCGGTCGCGCTCCCGGTATACGGAGGAGCGCTTCGCCATGCGTCCCCTGACCTCCACGGCCGCTGTCCGCATGCTCGCCCTACTGGCGTTGACGGTGGCGTCCGCTGCGGGCGCTGACGAGGGACCGGTCGTCCGGCGCGAGCTGGCCCCGCACTTTGCCCCGGACGAAGCGTTCCTGGCGCAGGGGGGCGTCCAGTACTTCTACGACTACTTCGACAAGGACGAGGCCGCCGGACAGGAGCGGGAGTTCCCGGCCTTCCGGGGGTTGGACCCCGCGGGGCGCTGGGAGGCGCGGCGGGATCCGCTGTACCGGGTGGTTGCGCGGTTCGTGTACGACATACACAAGGACGTCTCGTTCTTCTCCGCCGCGCGGGTGAAGGACGTGGCGTACATGAACCGGGTGTGCCCGTCCTGCAACATCCGCGAGGCGCCCGGTGGGCTGTACCGGGTGGGCCAGATGCCGGCCAACACGTCCCGGGTTCGCTGCTTCGACCGGGGGCAGTTCCAGGCGGTGCAGTCCGAGCCATGGGCGCAGCAACTGCTGGGGCTGACCCGGGGAATGGGGACGCCGGACGCCGTGGTGCTGCAGGAGAACTTCGACTTCGAGCGGATCGTCGGGATGCAGACCGGCGAGGGCAGCACCACCGTGACGGCCCACTACGCGCTGGGGCCAGGGCGGACGCGCATCGCGGTGCACCTGGTGACGCTGATGCACAACATCCCGCCCTTCTTCCTGGGGGGAACGGGGCGCGTGAAGGACATCACGCTGGAGGGGGCGCTGTCCCTCATCCGGCAGCTGCGGCGCTACGGCGAGTGAGGCGCATCCCAGGCGGCGGCGAAAAAGCCGTCGGTACCGTGGCGGTGCGGGAGGGCGCGGAAGCAGCCATGGTGGGCGAAGGGGGCGGCCCAATCCGGGAGGACCCGGCGCAGCTGCGGGTGACGCGCCTCGAAGGCCTCGGCCACGGCCTCGTTCTCCTCGTGGCGGAGGGTGCAGGTGGCGTAAACGAGCCTACCGCCTGGGCGGAGGTGGCGGAGCCCCTGCTCGAGCAGCTGGAGTTGGAGCGGAGGCCAGCGTTCGAAGCTGGCGGGGTCCATCCGGAAGCGGGCATCCGGTCCGCGGCGGAGGGCGCCCACCTCGCTGCAGGGGGCGTCCACGAGCGCGCGGTCCACGCGGAGGTTCGCAGGGAGGCTGCCGCAGTGGATGCGGACATGGTGGATGCGGGCGCGCTCGGCCCGCCGCTGCAAGCGGTCCAGGCGTTCACCGTCGACGTCGAAGGCGTGGACGCGTCCGGTGGGGCCAACGGAGGCGGCGAGCTGGAGCGTCTTGCCGCCTGCGCCGGCGCAGAGGTCCAGGACGGAGTCCCCTTTTCGCGCCTCCACGAGCTCGCCGAGCAGCTGGCTGCCCTCGTCCTGGACCTCGAAGAGGGACTCCCGGTGGGCGGTGAGGCCGTACAGGTTGGGGCGCAGGGAGGTGACGTGGAGGCCATGGGGGGCGTGGAGGCAGGGCTGGGTGGAGCGGCCTTCCGCGGAGAGTTGCTGGGCGAGCGCCTCGCGGGAGGTGAGGAGGGCGTGGGCGCGTAGGGTGACCGGGCCGGGGAGCGAGAGGGATTCGAGGAAGGGCTCCGCGTCCGTTCCGAGCTCGCGAAGGGCGAGGGCGGCCAACCAGTCCGGGGTGGACCAGCGGTGGGCGAGCGTGTCCGGTTCACCCTCCCGGAGTGTCGGGGCCGCTGGGAGCCGGGCAAGCTGCGTGGCCTCCCCCGCGGGCAGCCCGGTGCCGGCGAGGAGCGCGAACCAGAGGGCGTCTGGGGCGTCATCGCCGACGAACCAGGCCAGCCGGCGGCGCCAGAGGGCGACGTTGAAGGTGGACTCGGCGAGGGCACGGCGCTGCGGGGACGTTGCAGTGCGGTGGCGGCGCAGGAGTGCGTCCAGCTCGCGCTCGGCGGGCTCCCCCGCGAGTACGCGCTCAAGGGTGGCGAGGAGCTGCGGAGCCACCGGGGCGACCGACTTCCAGTCGATCCCTGAGAGCCGGGCACAGGTGGGACGTGGGAGTACGGGCACTGGGTTGTTGACTTCGAAAAAGGTCGGCTTTACAAGGCGCCCCGTCGTTACAGCCACCATTTTCCCCGATAGCTCAGCTGGTAGAGCAGCGGACTGTTAATCCGCGTGTCCCTGGTTCGAGTCCAGGTCGGGGAGCTACTTGAGCGTCCGCACCAACGGTCGCTCCCCAAGTTTAAACAAAGCCCTCGGAGAGAAATCTCCGGGGGCGTCGTCTTTCCCGCCCTGTATTCCGGGCAGTTGCGCTCCCCTCCCCGCCTACGTGGCTCTGGACAGGGTTCGAGCAGAGAGCGATTCGGCACCCAGGTGGCGCGCCCCGAGGGCGCTCTGGACGGCTCTCGCGCTCTCTGTCTCGTCCAGTGGGGAGAGAGAAACAGAGAGCGTTTAACGGTTTGGCCCCTCCAGCGTGGACGGGTCCGCGACAGGTTAACTGTCCACCTCGGGCGCGCCCGCCCGACGCTCTCTGGAGCGCCATGCCGGCCCCCGGCGCGGACACACCCGGCCGCTTTCCGCCTCGTGTCCGCCACCGTAGTGGCGTATAAAGCCCGCCAGTCTCAGAGAAACAATGAGCGCCGCGACGCCAACCGCCGGGAATCCGGGGGCTTCCGTGCGGCGACCACCAGCGGGTCACTTCACATGAGCGAGCTTTCCCCAGCGCAGGAAGAACACCTCTACGGGCGCATCGCCTCCATCCTGGACGAGGCGCGCACCCGCGTCGCGCGTTCCATCAACACCGCGATGGTCCACGCCTACTGGCTCGTCGGGCGGGAGATTGTCGAGGTCGAGCAGCACGGCGCGGAGCGGGCCGCCTACGGCGAAGGGCTCATGAAGCGGGTGGCCGCACGGCTCTCCGCGAAGTTCGGCAAGGGCTTCAGCCTCGCCAGCCTCAAGCGAATGAAGCAGTTCTACCTGGCCTTCCCGCAGGGCTCGGCACTGTCCGCGGCCGCAGGCGGAAAAGGCTCAACAGCGCTGAGCCTTTCTGGCGAGGCGGACGGGGGCGAGAAAGGCGCAACGGCGTTGAGCCTTTCGCAGGACGCCTCGCCCCGCTTCCCGCCCTCGCTGGCCTGGTCGCACTACCTCGTGCTGCTTCGCGTGGGCCGGCCTGAAGCGCGTGCCTTCTACGAGATTGAGGCCGCACGCGAGAGCTGGTCCGTGAGGGAGCTCGAGCGGCAGGTGGGCTCGCTGCTCTTCGATCGGCTCGCGAAGAACAAGAGCCCGGAGCAGGTGCTCGAGCTCGCGCGGAAGGGGCAGCAGGTGTCCGTGGCGGACGACGTCCTCAAGGATCCGTTCGTGCTCGAGTTCGCCGACCTCCGCGACAACCCGGCCGCTCAGGAGCGCGATCTCGAGCAGGCCATCATCGACCGGCTCGAGGACTTCCTGCTCGAGATGGGGAAGGGGTTCTGCTTCGTCGCGCGGCAGAAGCGGCTGACGCTGGAGGGCGACCACTTCTACGTCGACCTCGTCTTCTACAACCGGCTGCTGCGCTGCTTCGTCCTCGTCGACCTCAAGATGGGGAAGCTGTCGCACCAGGACCTCGGGCAGATGCAGATGTACGTGAACTTCTTCGACCGCTTCCAGCGCGAGGAACACGAGGCGAAGACCATCGGCATCGTCCTCTGCTCGGACAAGAACGACGCGATGGTCCGCATCACCTTGCCCGACGAGAAGGAGCAGGTCCGCGCTGCGCGGTACCAGATGTACCTCCCCACCGAGGAGGAACTCCGTGCCGAGCTGTCGCGCGAGCGCGAGGAAGTCGAACGCGTCCTGCGACTGACTGCAGAGACTTCAGGGGCCGACGATGCCGAGGGCTGAGGACATGGCGACGCGCTACCCGAACCGAAACCGCTACCCGACGCTGACGGACGAGCAGTTCCGGGATGCCTTCCGCCCGGAGCAACTGCCTCCCCCTCCCTGGCGGTACGCCATCACGCCGTCGCTGGTGCACACGCTGACGCGCGTTGCGGATGCAGCGGGACAGCTGCGGGCCTCTCCCGTCTCGTACTACCGCCAGAAGGAACTCGCCGCGCGTGCCAAGCGGGAGCGCATCCTGTGGAATGTCAGCGGCATTCACCGCGGCGTGACGCACGAGGAGGTGGAGGCCGTCCTCCGCGGGGGGCGCCTCGTCGAAAGGCGCCGGGCGGCGGGCGAGGCCATCGAGCGGGCGCTGGTGCTCGAGGACGCGCTCGCGCACGAGCAGCTCCGGTGGCGCGCTGTCGCACGCAACGAGGAGCTCGTCGTAGTTGACCCGAGCGGGGTCAGACTGCCGCAGCTTGGAGAGCAGGAGCGGCCACGGCCGCCTTTCGGACGTTGGCATCGATGCCCCAGGCTCGGAGGTAGCCGCGGATCAGCCGGTCGCGGGCCGTGTCGCGGAGGTTGGTGCTGTTCGGGTTGAAGAGGCTGATGGTGCGCGTGCGCGAGCGTCCCCCACCCTCGAAGACGAAGCGCAGGTGCACGCCCTCGATGGCGTCGTCGCCCGCGTTGATTCCGTGCGCCTCGAGCGCCTCGTGCACCTCTGCGATGGAGAGGCCCGGTACGAGGTCCAGGGCGCTCCTGCGCGCACTCGGGTGGCCGGGCCGCGCCACCACCTTCACGAGCGACACCGCCTCGATGCGGTCCCGCGGGTCGGTCGCGAAGCGGAACGTCGGGCTCCGCAGCGGGGCGAACGAGAACTTCGGGCTCTTGGAGGCGTCCTCGAAGTAGTCGCGGTCGCCGACGAGCACCTCGGCGAACAGGTCCCGCAGCTTC
>VGRA01000006.1 GCA_016875515.1 Deltaproteobacteria bacterium
GCGCTCGCTTGGGTGGCGCTCCGGGGCGCGGCCTCCCCGCCCCCGAGGGTTTCCGAGGAGGGGCTCGAGCGTCTTTCCCCCTGGCGCGTGGCGGCGTGGCTGGGCCTTGCCGGGCTGGGGACGGTGCTGCTCGGGGCAACGTCCAACGTGCTGTGCCAGGACGTCTCCGCGGGGCCGCTGCTGTGGGCGCTGCCGCTGGGGGTGTACCTGGTGTCCTTCATCCTCCCGTTCGAGCACCCGCGGTGGGACAAGCCCACGCTGTGGCTGTCGCTGTTCGCCGCCGGGGCGCTCGTCAACACGGCGGCGTTGGAAGACGGCAACTACGGGCTCGGAGCGCTGCTGGGGGCGCACCTCCTCTTGCAGTTGGGCAGCAGCCTGTTCGTACACGGGGCGCTGTTTCGCCTGCGGCCCGGGACGGAGCACCTGGGCACCTACTACCTGGTGCTGTCCGCGGGCGGGGCGCTGGGCTCGCTGGCCGTGTCGCTGGGCGGGCCGCTGCTGCTGGATGACTTCTGGGAGTTCCCGGCGGTGCTGTGCGCGGTGGGGCTGATGGGCGTCCTCCACCTGGCGCGTCGCCCGGACGACATGCGCTCACCGGTGTTCGCCGGGCGGCTGGTGGTGGCCATCTCCCTGCTGCTGTCCGTGCTGGTGCTGGCCGGTTCCTGGGTGGGGGCGGGCGGACGGGCCCACGAGCGGGCGCGGATGCGGAACTTCTTCGGCGTGCTGCACGTGGCGGAGCTGGACGCGCAGACGGACAACCACCGCGTGTCGCTGTACCACGGGGAGACCATCCACGGGCTGCAGCTGCGGGTACCGGGAAAGGAGGCCGAGCCGCTGTCCTATTACGGGCGCGGCTCCGGGCTGGGCGCGTCCATCCGGCTGCTGCGAGAGAAGACACCCGCGCTGGACACCCTGATGCTGGGGCTAGGGGTGGGGACGTCCGCCGCGCTGCTGGAGGCCGGTGACGAGGCGACGTTCTACGAGATTGATCCCAACGTGGTGCGGCTGGCGCGCGGCGAGGGCGGCCACTTCGACGTGCTGGACCGGGTGAAGGCCCGCGTCACCCTCCGGGAGGGGGATGCCCGCGCGCTGCTGGAGCAGGACCTGGCGGCGGGGCTGCGCCCCAAGGACCTGGTGGCCGTGGACGTGTTCAGCGGGGACGCCATCCCCGTCCACCTCTTCACCGCCGAGGCGATGGCGCTGTACGCCCGCGCCCTCAAGCCGGACGGCCTGCTGCTCCTGCACGTGAGCAACCGCCACCTGGACCTCTCCCGGGTGGCCTTCCCGCTGCTGGAGGAGCTGGGACTGCACGCGGCGAAGGTGGTGTCCCCGCGAGACGGGTGGGCCTACCTGGCCGTCTGGGTGGTGGCCTCGCGGGACAAGGCGCTGGTGGACGCGGTGGCGAAGCGGACGTGGGTGGACGTGGCGTACGGGACCGAGCAGCCCCACCGCTGGACGGACGACCGCAGCAGCCTCGTGGACGTCTGGCGGTAGCGGCCGGACGGGCTACACCGGGGCCCCTACAGCGCGAGCCGCAGTTCCCCCAGCCGCCGGGCGAGGTGCGCCCACGCGCGCTGCCCCTCCTGCACCCGCTCCAGGGTGGTGGCGAGTCCGAGCAGCGCCTGCCGCTCGGACTCCAGCTGCCCCGCCGAAGGCACCATCGCCGCCGCCGCGACTGCCTCGGCCACCTGCGGCGCGGCCGGGTGGCCGGCCGTGCCCAGCGCATCACCGATCTCCTTCAGCCCCCGTGCCGCGCCCTGCGAGAGGCCCCCCTCGGGGGTACGCTCGGTCGCCACCGCCCGCAGCACGGCGGCCAGCTTCGAGTCGTGCCCTTCCAGAGCGAGCGCGGCCTGCAACGCCGAGGACAGGGCCCGGTCCAGCTGCGCACGCGCCTGGGCCCCAGGCTCGCTCCCAGCCCGGGAGGCCTTCTCGTCGGCGCGTGCCTTCGCCGCCGCCTGCAGGCGGGAGAGCAGGTCCTTGACGGCAGGATCGTCAGGGCAGCCCGCCCCCGCACGGTCACCCCGGCAGGCCGCCGCGCGCGGCAAGGAGGCAACGCTGCACCCGTCCCCGCCACAGCCGGCCCACGCCTCGTCGCCGGGGCGCAACACGCCCTGCCCCGCCTGGACCCACGCCTTCTCCAGCGCCTCCGCCTCCGGGCGGGCCGCCTCCAGCAGGGCAGCGCGCGCGCGCGCGCGCTCCACCTTCGCTGCGTCCAGTGCCTTGGTGGCCGCGTCCACCTCGGCCTGCAGCGTCCCCGCCTCCTGGTTCAGCGGGGTGACGCGGCGGAGCTCTGCCTTCAGCCGCTCCCGTGCCTTCACCCAGGCCTCGCCCTGGGAGCGGCCCCTGGCCACCTCCAGGTTCAACTGCCCGAGCGCCAACGCCGCGGCCTTCAGGGCCTCCTGTGCCGGGGCGAGCGCCTCGTTGGCCTTCACGACGTCCGGCGCCTCCGCGGGCTTGAGCTTTGCGGCGCGCGCGGCGGCCACCGCGGCCTTCTGCGCGGCAACCGCCTCCACGAGCTTGGCCTGGGCCGCGTCCCGCGCCCCCAGGGCCGCAGCGGCCTTGGCCTGCAGCGCTTCGTACTCCCTCGCCTGCTGCGCCAACGCCGCCTCTCGCCCCTCGAGCGCCTTCACCCAGGCGTCCAGCCCCACCGCATCCTCCACCGCCTCGCCCCCCAGGCGCACCTGCCACGCTGCGAACTGGACGCCCTCCCGCACCGGGCGGCGGCCCCCCGCGTTCAGGGGCTTGCCCTCCAGGTCACACGAAGGGGCGCACGCCACCTGCTGCTCGCGCACGGGCAGGCACTTGCCCTCGGCGCTGCACGACTCGCCCTCCGCGCAGTTGCCGCCGCGGCTGCCACAGAAGCCCCCACAGCCATCCAGTCCACAGCCCTTCCCTTCGCACTGGGGAACGCAGGCGCAGTGTCCCCCGAAGCAGACCTCGGAAGGGGCACAGCGCGCACCACACGCCCCCCCGCAGCCGTCACCGCCGCACCACGCCCGCGCCATGCGCTCGTTGGTGTCGTGGACGCGAACCGAGCCCAGCACCTCGGCCAGCTTGCCGCGAGAGGCCCCGAGCACCCGCTCTGCCGCCCCCACGGGGGCATCCAGCGCCTCCCACTTGGCGGCGAAGTCCGCGCGGAACTTCACGAGCCGGGACTCGAGCTCCGCGTTCGCGCCAGCCGGGCGCTCCGGGAGCCGCCGCACCTCGGCCCAGGCATCCGCCAGCTGCTCCGAGAGCGCCCCGAGCTCCCGCTCCTGCGCGGCGAGCGCCTTCTCCACCTGCTCCACCGCGGCCCCGGTCTCCGGCTTTCCCCCGGAGGAGCAGCCGGCAACGAGCAAGAGGGCCAACAGGAGGGGCATCACGGGACGAGCGTGGGGGTGCATGCGGGCGAACCAGGCCATCTCGCCTCCAGACGCAACACCACAAAACCCCGGCATGGACGGGGCGGGACAAAGCCTGTAGGGCTCCTCCGGACCATGGCCCCCCGATTCCCGCTGTTCGCCACCACCAGCCGAGGCACCGAGGACCTGCTCGCGGACGAGCTGCGCGAGCTGGGCGCGGCGCGCGTCAAGCAGGACCGGGGCGGCGTCCGCTTCGCCGCCAACCTGGACGAGGCGCTGCGCATCCTCCTCTGGAGCCGCCTGTCCATGCGGGTGCTTTGGCAGCTGGGCGAGTTCGACGCCCCGGGTGCGGACGGGCTGTACGAGGCGGCGCGCCAGGTCCCGTGGGAGGAGCACCTGACGGCGGAGACCACTTTCAAGGTGGAGGCCACGCTCAAGGGCAGCGAGCACGCCCACTCGGGCTTCGTGGCGCTGAAGCTGAAGGACGCCATCGTGGACCGGCTGCGGGAGCGGCAGGGCAGCCGCCCCAACGTGGACACGCGCAACCCGGACGTCACGGTGGTGGCCCACCTGGCTGGAACAACCTTGTCCCTCTCGCTGGACCTGGCGGGCGAGCCGCTGAACCGGCGCGGCTACCGCGTGGCCAAGACGGAGGCGCCCATGAAGGAGACGCTCGCGGCGGCGGTGCTGCGGGCGGCGCGCTACACGGGCGACGAGCCGGTGCTGGATCCCATGTGCGGCAGCGGGACGCTGCTCATCGAGGCGGGGCTCATCGCCGTGCGGCGGGCCCCCGGGCTGCACCGCCGCTTCGCCGTGGAGAAGTGGACCGGGATGGGCGAGGACGCCTCGGCGCGGCTGCAGAAGCTCAAGGACGAGGCCCGCGCCCACGAGCGGCAGGCCCCCTTCCCGCTCTACGGCTTCGACCGGGACGAGGACGCGCTCGCCGCGGTGCAGCGCAACGTGCAGGCGGCGCGGCTGTCGCGGGAGATCCGCATCGAGCGCGGGGACGCCACGGGTCGGCCGGACGTCCCGCTCGAGCCGCCGGGGCTGCTCGTCACCAACCCACCCTACGGGGACCGGCTCGCCGCCGGTGGCCAGAAGGGGATGAAGAGCTTCTATTACAAGCTGGGCGAGTCGTTGGGGGCGCTGCAGGGCTGGCGCATGGCGGTGCTGTCCGGCAACGAGGCCTTCGAGGCGGCGTTCCACCGCAAGCCGTCCGGCAGCCGCGAACTCTGGAACGGCCCCATCGAGTGCGAGCTGCTGTTCTACCCGCCGCGCGGTGGCGTGCCCCCGCCCCGGACGTAGGCCCTCACGGCGCGTACTGCCGGATGTAGTTCTTCACCGAGAGCTTCCGCGCGGTGTTGTCCGAGCTCATGTACCGGACCGTCCCGAAGATGGGGCGTTCGGGGCCCCACGCGCGGTCGTACAGCCCGCACACCCAGCCGTAGCCGGCGTAGGAGCACGGATCGCGCCCGTCCAGGGACCAGGTGTTCATGAGCCGCTCCATGGTGGCGTAGGCCTCGGCGGCCCCCCCGGACCACTCGAGGATCTTCTTCCCCCACAGCATCCGCAGGTAGTTGTGGAACCAGCCGGTGCGGACCATCTGCATCTGCGCGGCGTTCCACAGCGCGTCGTGGGTGCGCCCCGCCTCCAGCTGTTCGTAACCGTAGCGGTGCGGCCGCAGGTCCTTGCGGTGCTTCTCCAGCGTGGCCTTCGCGAACGCAGGGAGGCCCTCCACGGACCAGAAGGTGTCCCGCTTGGTGCCGTTGAAGGCCAGCTCCCGCCAGGTCACGAACTGGTCCACGAAGGCCTCGGCCGCGGGGGACATCTTCCAGAAGCCCTCGCGCTTGCCGCCGTTGGACTTGGTCAGCTTCTCCGGCGTCCAGCCCTCCGCCTTGGCCAGGCACGCGAACACCTGGTGCGCGCAGAGGTGGCCGAAGTGGAGGTAGGGCGACAGCCCGGTGGTGCCGTCTACCTCCGGCTCATTGCGGTCCTCGGGGTACTTCTGCAGCTTCCGCGCGAGGAACTCGGCCAGCTTCCGCTCCGCGTGGTGGCTCCCGCCCGGGATGGCCACCGGCTTCACCCGGTGGTCCAGCGGCAGCGCGGCGAGCGCCTCGGGGCGGGCCTCCAGCAGCGCGTCGGAGGCTGCGGGCCACTTCTCGGCAAGTCCCCGCAGCAGTGCAGGCGCCGCGCGTGGAACGTCCGCAGCGGCCACCGGGTCCTCCACCGGGAAGTCGTGGAGGTGCTTCGGCAGCTCCTTCTGGAGAAAGGCGCGGAAGCTGAACGCCGTGGGAAAGACGCGGTCCGTGGCGGCCAGCGGCAGCAGCCCGTTGCTGTCCAGCACCTCGAAGCGGACACCCAGCGGGGCAGCCGTCTCCGCCAGGTACTTCGGCAGGAAGAAGGCGGGCCAGTCGTCCGCCACCACCACGCAGGCGCGCGCGGCGAAGGCGGCCACCATCCCCTCATCCGCGCCCGGCTCGAGCCCCACCCAGGGGTGGTGGAGGACGGCCGTTCCCGCCAGCCGGCGCCGGTTCTCCGCCGTGCCCTGGAGCATGAAGGCGTGGAGGCGCTCGCTGGCGCAGGGGTAGTCCACCTTGAGCGTCTCGAGCACCACCACCGGGCGCTTCAGCCTCTCCCCCCACTCGAGCGCCCGCTGCAGGGCGAAGTTGGACCGCACCCGGCGGAAAAGGGTCATCCAGTACAGGACGAACGCCCCGTCGCCGCGCACCTCAGCGGGGTTGAGGACGCGGACGCGGAGAGGTGGCACGGGGGCGAGGGCGGGCATGGACCCGGAGCCTTAGCGCCTGGGGCCGGGGACTGCGAGGGATTCGCAGGGTGGCTCAGTACGCGCTGCGCACCATCACCTGGACCCGGCCCTGGCCGTCCACCGAGCACAGGACGGGTTCGGGCATGCGCACGGCTCCCATCTCGCGGCGCAGCAGCACGGAGAGCCCCGTGCGCCTCATGCCCGCAGTTCCCGCCCCTGCCGCAGCCGCTGGAGGTTCTCCCGGTGCGTCCACACCAGGGCGAGCAGGAAGGCCACGCCCAGCCCCGCGTAGGACCACGGCGCAGCGCCCCAGCCTGCGAGCCCCAGCCCCGTCCCCACCGCCACCACCGCACCCACGAGCGACGAGACGCTCATCACGCGGGTCCGCCACAGCAGCGGCCCCCACGCGCACACCCCGGCAAGCGCCGCCCAGGGCACGAGCACCACCAGCGCCCCCACCGCGCACGCCACCCCCTTGCCACCGCGGAAGCGCAGCCACGCCGGGAAGACGTGGCCGCAAAAGGCTGCCATGCCCACCGCCGCGTGCAGCCACGCCTCACCGGGAGCCAACCGCAGCACCGCGTACGCCGGCACCGCCGCCTTGAGCGCGTCCAGCAGCAGCACCAGCGCCCCCAGGCGCCAGCCCGCTGCACGGGCCACGTTGGTGGCGCCGATGTTGCCGCTCCCCACCTCGCGCACGTCCACGCCCCGCCGCCAGCGCGCGAGCAGCAGCCCGTACGGCACGGAACCGGAGAGATAACCGGCAAGCACCGCGACCGCGACGTGCAGGGGCTCAACCATGCAGCAGGTGGGGGAAGCGGGTGGACAGGATGACCACCGCGTAGTTGACCAGCACCGCGGCCACCAGCCCCCGCCGCGCCCAGCGCGCCTCGCGCTCGGTCAGCGACAGGCTCGGCGTGGGCAGCGCCAGGACCATGTGCAAGAGCGTCCAACAGGCCAGCCCGGCCATGAGCAACCCTGCCACCGCCCCCAGCGGGTTGGCCTCGAACGCCCCGGCCACGTTTCCATGCGACAGTCGGTCTGCCACACGCGTCAGCCCACACCCCGGGCAGGGCCACCCGGTGGTCCGCCGCAGCGTGCACCCCCAGAAGGGCAGCCGCGCCACGGGCACCCAGCGCGCCACCGCGAAGCCGACCCAGGCGGCCAGCCCCAGCGCGTCCAACAACCCCACCTGCCGGTGCCGGGGGGACCAGGTGAGCGTCACGGGAGCTGCTCCACGAACGAGCCCACTGCGTCCCAGGCCTGCTGCAGCTGCGCCTCGGTAATGCCGTACGGCGGCATGATATACACGACGTTCCCGAGCGGCCGCAGCAGCACGCCCCGCTCGCGGGCGTGGCGCGCAAGCTCCGTCCCCACGCGGGCCAGGTAGCCCTGCCCCGCGTCCAGGTCCAGCGCGGCCACCGTCCCCATCACGCGGGGGTTCCTCACGTGCGGCGAGGCGGAGAGCCGGTCCAGCGCCCGTTGGTGCTGCGCCTCAATGCGGTCCCGCGCCGCCATGCACGCCGGGGCCTTGAGCAGCTCCAGGCTGGCCACCGCCGCCGCGCAGGCGAGCGGGTTTCCCGTGTAGGAGTGGCCGTGGAAGAACGTCCGCAACCGGTCCTCCGAGCGGAACGCCTCGAAGATGCGCTCGGTGGCGAGCGTGGCCCCGAGCGGCAGAAAGCCCCCGGTGATGCCCTTGGACAGGCACAGGAGGTCCGGCGTGACCGCGGAGTGGTCGCACGCCCACAGCGGCCCGGTGCGGCCAAAGCCCGTGGCTACCTCGTCCGCGATGAGCAGCACCCCCGCCGTGCGCGCCCGGTCCGACAGCGCCCCGAGCAGCTCGCTGCGCCACATGCGCATCCCGCCGGCTGCCTGCAGCAGCGGCTCGACGATGAGCGCCGCGACCTCGCCCTTGCGCGCGTCCAGCAACCGGTCGAACGCGCCGAGCACGTCCCCGTCCACCGGCTCCGGGAGCCGGGCCACCTCGAACAGCAGCGGCTCGAACGGCGCGGTGAAGACGCCGCGGCCCGACACGCTCATCGCCCCGAAGGTATCCCCGTGGTACGCGCCCTCCAGCGTCGCCACCACGGTGCGCTTCTCCCCGCGGTGCTGGTGGAACTGCAGCGCCATCTTGAGCGCCACCTCCACCGCGGTGCTGCCGTTGTCAGACAGGAACAGGCGCGTGAGGCCCCGCGGCGCCGCCGCCACCAACCCCTCGGCCAGTTCCGCGGCGGGGGCGTGGGTGAAGCCCGCGAAGATGACCTGCTCAAGCCGCTGCGCCTGCTCGGCAATGGCGCGCGCAATGGCCGGCTCGGCGTGGCCGTGCAGCGTCACCCACCAGGAGGAGATGGCGTCCACCAGCGTCCGCCCGTCCTCGAGTTCCAACAGCGCTCCCTTGCCGGACACCACCGGCAAGGCTTCGGGCGCGAGCCCGTGCTGCGTGTACGGGTGCCACAGGTGGGCGCGGTCGAGCTCTCGGAGGGAGGACGTCGTCGTCACGCGGAGTTCCTCAGCGGGCAAGGTGCGCGGCCATCTCAAGGACGAACCATCCGACGCCACAGCAGAACTCGGTGGGCACCAGCAGCGGCAGCGCCAGCGTGAACGCGGCCCGCGCCAGCGAAATTACCTGCAGCCGCGGCATGCCCGCGGTCCGGGTCACCGCCAACCACGGGAACGACACGCACGGCACGCCCCCCAATGCCAACGGCGCGGCGCCGTAGCCCAGCGCCCGTACCGTGGCGGTAAAGCCGTTCCTCGGCGCACCCGGCACCAGCGCCGCTGCGTGCACCACCCCCGCCGTGCCGAGGAACCAGGCCGGGAAGGTGACGACGGCCGGCAAGGCGCCCATCAGGGCCAGCGCGGGCTCTCCGTACAAGGCACCGAGCAGGTCCATCCCCTTACGCCCAGGGACGGATGCGCCGGGAGCCGGCGGGGACACGCCCAGCGCCCGCGCCAGCACGCCCGGCACCTGCGCCAGCAGGCCGCCCAGCGCCACCGTCTCCCAGTCAAAGCGGAATGCGTGCCTGAAGACCTGGGCCTGAGCCGCGGACTCATAGAGCCCCGAAGGAGAGGCCATCACCCGCGTCCACGTCTCGCCGTAAGCGCGCACCCAGCCCAGCTCTGCGCGGCGCTCCCACGCCACGCCGCCCTGCTGCGCCGCCGGCGGGACGCCACCGGCCTGCCCCACCGGCACCGCCACCATGCTGAAGGGGTGGTGACACGCTGGACAGGATTGCGCACCGGCCTGCGCCGCCAAGAACCCGCTGCCACAACGAGGACACTGGATGTGCATGGGGTGGGCCTCTACCCTGCCAGGGCACTCACTTCGCCCCTGCCAACGCGGACATGCTCGCCGCCACGGCCACCAGGGACACCCCGCACCAACACAGCGACACCAGCGCCCCCGCCAGCAGCAGCACCGTGGTGGCCCGCCCGGTGGTGGTGCGCTGCAGGTGCTGCAGCCCCATGCCCCAGAGAACGGTGGCGTACAGCGCAGGCAAGCACGGCACCACGGTGAGCAGCAGCGGCGCGCAGCCGTAGCCCAGGGCCCGAACGGTGGCCTCGAATCCCTGCTTCCCCGCCCCGCACACCAGCGCGCTCACGTGCAGGATTCCGGCGGTGATGAAGAAGGCCACGGGGAACATCACCCACCACCCCACCGTGGTCCCCACCGCCCCGGCCGCGGAGGTGCCGCTCTCCACCAGCGCGGTGAGGAGCTTCCGGCTGGGCTCGTCCAGCGTGGGGCTGGACAGCAGCGTCTGGACAACCTGGTCCTGCATCCCGCCGCCCTGCATGAGCAGCTGCAGCCCCAGCTCCGGCAGGCTCCCCAGCACCGCCGTGAGCCAGGCGAACAGCAGCGGGTCCGCTACCCCGCGGGAGGGGCCCGCACCGGTGAAGAAGGCCGTGGGTTCGAACACCCCCTGCTTCACCGTGTCCACGTAGGCGTTCACCAAGCTGCGTCCGGCGCGCTGCTCCCACGGCACGCCGGGGCCGGCCACGTCAGCCCCTGCCGGGCGCTCCGGCTCCGGCGGGGACATGTAGGGGCTGGCGGGCAGGAGGAACGTGGGGCCGGGCCCATGGCCCGGCGCACCAGCAGGCGACGGGGTAGCAGGAGGCGGCGGCTGGGGCGCGACGGGGGTCCGCGGCGGCTCCGCCACGTTCACCTGCTTGCCGCAGTTCGGGCAGGCCTGGATGCCGGTGTGGTCCGTCTGGAAGATGGAGGTGCAGAGGGGGCAGCGGGCATCCATTGGGACCCGCACCTTACGTGGCCCTGCGCTCCCCTTGCATCCCCGCGTGGCGCTGCGGTACGCCCACAGGCGCCATGAACCTCTCCCGCCCCGTCGCCGCCGCGCTGCTGCTTGCCGCCTCCCCCGTGCTCGCCGGGAGCGGCGCCACGAACAAGCTGACCCCAGCCAGGCCGGTGGAGGGCGCCGCCACGCCGGCCGCCGCGGGGGAGACGCTGCTGCGCGGGGACAAGCTCAAGGGGTTGCCCGCCGTTTCGCTGGAGGCGCTGCTGAAGGATCCCACCCCCTGGGACGGCAAGGAGGTGGCGCTGTCGGCCACCGTGCGCCGGGCCTGCCTGAAGAAGGGCTGCTGGATGGAGCTGGCCCCGTCCATGGACAGCAAGGCGGCGGGCGTACGCGTGAAGTTCAAGGACTACGGCTTCTTTGTCCCGCTGGACTCCGCCGGCTCCACCGCGAAGGTCGAGGGCGTGGTGAAGGTGGCGGAGCTGTCCGAGTCCGCGGCGAAGCACTACGAGGCGGAGGGCGCCTCGGTGCCGCGCGGGGCGGACGGCATGGCGCGCGAGGTTCAGTTCATGGCCTCGGGCGTCGAGCTGACCCGGGCGAAGTAGTTGGCCCGCAGCTACAGCATGCACGGGGTGCAGGGGGCGGCCGCGCGCGCGGTGGGCCTCGCGCACGCCTGGTTCCGCCACGAGGACCCCACCTCCCGCGTCCACGACGTCAGCCTGGACCCGCGCTTCCAACACCGCGGCGTGGACCTGCTCTGGCAGCGGTCTGACGGCCGCGTGCTGGGAGTGGAGGTGAAGGGGGACCGCAACGGCCGGCGCGGCAACTACTTCTTCGAGCTGGTCTCCAACGTGGAGAAGGACACCCCGGGCTGCTTCCTCTATACGGAGGCGGACCTCTACGTGTACGCGCTGCTGGACCTGCGCGAGGTGCACGTGCTGCCCATGCCGGCCGCCCGGGAGTGGTTCCTGCCCCGCGCGTCCGAGTGGCCGCTGCGCCACGTCCACACGCGCACCGGCGCTCTGCTCTACACCACGGTGGGGGCGGTGGTGCCCGTGCGCACCGTGCAGGCGGACGTGGCCGGCGCGGTGCGCTTCCGGGTGGGAGAGGACGGGACGCTGTCCGCGAAGCGTCCCCCCCGCAAGGCCCCGCCCTCCCCCGTCGCACCGTCAACCGGAAGCGGCGAGAAGGACGTCCCGGCCTGACGTTTCAGCGGTGGTGGGCGTGGTGCGGGTGCGCCTTGTCGTGCGCGTCCGAGATGCGCTGGGCTCGCTCGGCCAGCGCCTTCATGGCGGCGCCGTCGCTGGCCGCCTCCACCAGGTGGGCCACGCGGCAGATGGCGGCCATGGCCAGGTGCCAGTCCGCCTGCTTCCCCGCGTCGCCCAGGAGCTTCTCTGCCAGCGCCCGCGCCTCCGGGCCGCCCAGCTGGATGAGGCCGTCCACCGATTACAGGCGGCCGTCCCCTGCCCGGCCCTCCTCGCCGGCGGCGGTAGACAGGGTCGCGAGCGCCTCGTCCTTCTTGCCCGCCGCGGCCTTCACCATGGCGGTGGAGACGCCCACGCGCTCCGGCACCAGGAACTCCTCCACCGCGGCCAGCTGCAACGCGTCCTCGGTGAGGCCGGCCTTTGCCAGCTTGTCCGACAGCCCCTCGAAGGCGCGGAGCAACTGCTCGCCCATCAGCGCGAACACCTCCTGCACGAAGCCCGGCGCGGACCCGCCGTCCTTGCGGGGCACGCGCCCCTCCAGCTCCGCCAGCGCGCCGAACGCACGGGCCACGCCCGCCCCTGCAATCCCGTCCAACTTCTTGCGCAGCGCCACCACCAGCCCGGCCAGCGCCTCGGCGTAGTCCGTGGGGAGGAGCCGGTCACCGGCCCAGCGGCGCTACAGCTCCTGCGCGGCCAGGAAGGGGAACTGGCCGAGGGGGCCGGTGCCCTTCCAGCCGGCGAGCCACTGCTGCGCCATGGCCAGGGGGAAGTGCGTCTCCGCGAGCGCCTTGAAGTCCGCCTCGTCCACCTTCACCCCGTAGTGCTGGAGGGTGCCGAGGATGGCCTCGGTGCCGTAGACCTTGAGGCCCTTTTGCTGCCACTGCTTGTCCACGCGCGCGGTCATGGGGCAGGGCCCGAATCAGCCCCCGGCCGCCCTTGCCCACCTCAGGCAGCCACCGGCCCCGGGGCAGGCGTGACGCGGAACGACACCGAGGGCCACGCCGTGGCGTTGCGCCGGCCGTCCTCCACCCGCCGCTCGCCGTAGGGCTCCACCCCGCGCGCCTCGAAGGCCCTCTTCCACGCCGGGAAGCCGCCCCCCGCGCGCCACGCGTCCAGGGCCGCCAGCCCCGCCTCGGGGCCGGATTGGGCCAGCACGTGCTCCACCCACGCCCAGCGGGCGGAGATGGGGCGCACCTCCGCCCGCCCCCGCAGCCCACGCCGCAGGCGCTCCAGCTTGCGCTCCACCTCCTTGATGCCGGCGAACGGGGCCCCGTCCAGCGGCGTGTTGCGCTTGGCGGCGAAGGGGGACACCCCCAGCGCCACCGGGAGGATGCGCGAGAGCTGCAGCGTGAAGCGGATGAGTTCGTCGATGTCCGCGTCCTCCTCGTGGGGCAGCCCCACCACGTTGTAGACCTTCAGCCGCTCCATCCCCGCCGTCTTCGCGAAGTGGGCGGCGCGGAGAATCTGCTCCTCGCTGTGCTTGCGGTCCACCAGGTCCCGCATCTTCTGGGACACCCCGTCCGAGGCCACCGTCAGCCCCCGCGCCCCGCCCGCCCGCAGCGCGTCCACCAGCGGTTGGGTGAGCCGGTCCGCGCGCAGGGAGGATACCCCCACCTCCCGCCCGCTCTTCACCACCGTCTCCAGCAGCTGCACCACCTTCGGGTGGTCCGTCACCGCCGCCCCCACGAAGCCCACCCGCCGGGCGTGGTCCGGGACGAGGGACAGCACGCGGTCCGGCGGCACCGTGCGCATGCCGCCGTTGGTGGTGCGGCGCATGACGCAGTAGTGGCACCCGCGCGAACACCCGCGCGAGGGCTCCACCAGGAACATGCTGCGCAGCTCCGTGTTGGGCGTGACGATGACGGACCGGGCCGGCAGGTGTGCGTCCCCGGATTTGTGCACGTGGTAGCGCGTCCCGCCGTAACCGGGCACCAGGAAGCCCGGCGTCCGCCCCAGCCGGGACAGCAGCGCCTCCCGCGGCATCCCCTCCAGGCTCAGCTGGGCCAGCTCCACCACCAACTCCTCCGCCTCCCCCTGCACCAGCACGTCCACGAAGGGCTCCAGCGGCGTGGGGTTGCTGAAGGTGAGCGGCCCGCCGGCCACCACCAGCGGGTAGCCGTGGCCCGCGCGCTCTTCCCGCAGCAGCGGCAGCCCGGCGAGCTCCAGCATCTCGAACAAGCCGGTCAGCTCCAGCTCGTAGGCCACCGAGAAGGCCACCACGTCCAGCCCGCCCACCTCTCGGCGCCCCTCCAGGGTGAACAGCGGCGTGCGCGTGGCGCGGAAGGCAGCCACGTCGTCCGGGAGGAACACGCGCTCGGCAGCCACCCCGTCCAGCCCGTTGAAGGCCCGGTAGATGGCCTGGTACCCCAGCGAGCTCATCCCCACGTGGTACGGGCTGGGGTACGCGAGCGCGACGCGGAAGGGGGCGTCCTTGAAAACCGTCCCCTGCTCGTCTGCGAGCAGCAACTCGGCGTGGCGGAAGAGGGCGTGGCGGTCTGCCATGGGGCTCCGGAAGGCGACTCCTACAAAGCCCGAAGGCCCCGGGCAACCAGCGGGGGCTGGGGGCCGGGGCCTCGGGGGGACAACCTGGCATGCGCCGGGCGCTACTGCTTCAGCGTGCCCTCGCCAATGTCGTTGGCCTTCAGCTGGCAGTAGCCGGTCTTGATGTCACAGAAGGTGTCGAACCCGTAGAAGATGCCCGAGCCGAACAGGCGCCCGGCGTCGTAGTTCTCCTTGGGGTCGCACAGCGTGTCGTCCGCCACCGGGTTGCCGTCCGCGTCCGGCACCACGCAGTGGACGGCCGGGTACATGGCCACCACCTTGTACTTCGCCGAGCAGCTGCCCTCCGTGTAGGTGAGGTCCGCGGTGAACTGCTGCGCCGAGGGCGCCGCAGCGATGGTCCAGAACTTCACGTTGTTGAAGGCGTACTTCACCGGGACGTCGTTCGGCTGGTACAGCGAGCCGCCGTCCTCGCCCTCCACCACGGAGCCCTGCGCGAGGTCCGGCGCGGTGCCGTCCGGCATCCCGCCGTCCTCGAGCAACTCCACCGGGGCCGGCGTGAGCAGCGTGTCCGCCGGCACCATGTTGACGAGGTTGCAGTAGTCCTCGGGGGTGGGCATCTCGCTCTCGAGGTTGCCACGGGCGAACAGGTTGCTCCCCTCGGCAGGGCTGAGCCCCAGCGCCATGGCGGCCTCCGGCTGCAGCGCCACCAGCGAGGCGCCGCCGTCGATGGGGTAGTACTTGTCCACCCCGATGGCCTCGCCCACCAGCCCGTCACAGCTGCCCGTGCCGGTCTTGGAGCCCTCGACGTAGAGGTACTTCGCCGCGTAGTCGCCGTGGCCGGTGTTGCACGGCGGCGGCGGGTTCTTCTGGGTGCACGCGTTGAGCGAGGCCGTGGCCACGCCCGCCACCAACATCCCTGCGAAAATCCGGGTCTTCATGGTTCAGGTCTCTGTGGGGATTAGAACGTCACGCGCAGGCCGAAGCGCACGTTGCGCGGCGTCTGGTACGAGCTGGCGTTCTTGAAGTTGGGGTTGATGCCGTCCGCGGTGAAGGGGGCGCCCTGGTCCTGGTCCGTGATGCTCCCCTCCTTCACCTGCTTGTCCAGCTGCGCCACCGTCCCGTTGGGCAGCGGCAGGATGGTGGCCGAGGTGTAGGTCTCGTCCACGGAGGTGGTCTGCTGGAAGTTGAACAGGTTGAACACGTCCACGCCCAGAGACAGGGTGTTGGTCTCCGTCAGCTTGACGTCGTAGGAAACGCGGCTGTCGAAGCGGTGCACCCAGGGCGTCCGGCCGCCCACGCCGCGGGGCAGCACGTAGGCCTCGTCCGGCCCGTATATGGGGTGCGCAGCCAGGTAGTTGATGGGCGTACCGGAGCTGCCGTTGTAGGACAGGCCCAGCGAGATGGCCTGGCGGGCGTCCAGCTGGAACGCCTTGGCGCCGAACAGCTTCAGCTGGTGCGTGCGGTCCGCGGGCAAGAAGCCCGTCTGGTTCGCCAGCAGCGAGACCAGGTCGAACGTGGCGTTGGAGTTCGGGTCCAGCTGGCCCGTGGCCTCCACGAACAGGCCGCCGTAGTTGCCGTACAGCCGGGACAACGTGTAGCTGGCCTGCGCCATCCAGCCGTCGCTGAAGGTCTTGTCGAAGAACAGCGTACCGGCCTGGTAGTCGCGGGTGGCCCTGGGGAACGGCGAGGCCACGCCGTAGCCCGGGTTGCCGATGAAGTACGAGGAGGCGTTGTCTACCGACATGTCCTCGATGGTCTGCAGAAGGCTGCGCTGCGTGTACGTCACGCCCAGCCGGCCGTTGTTGATGACCTGGTACTCGGCGCCCGCGACCAGCTCGTCGGTGGCCATGGGCTTGAGGTTGGGGTCCACCACCGTCTTGTCCGCGGCGGTCCAGAAGTAGGAGCCGTTGGGGCTGTTGGTGCCCGCGGTGTAGGGGTTGGTGCCCAGGTTGGACGGGTCGTTGCAGTCCTTCGTATAGTCCGGATCCGTCAGCGGCGAGCAGCCCGCGGTGCGCACGCGGTAGTACACGCTCTTCTCCAGCCCGAACGCGCGGTCCGCGATGTTGAGCGGCACGTTCTCGTAATAGACGGCGTAGTTGGCGAACACCTTG
>VGRA01000007.1 GCA_016875515.1 Deltaproteobacteria bacterium
CGGGCGGGCCCCACAGGACCAGCGAGGGGAGCGCGTCCCGGGCGAGCGCCTGGCGGAGGAAGCGCCCCGGGCCTGCCAGGTGACCCTGCCCGACGTACTCTTCCAGCGTGGTGGGGCGCATCCGCTCGGCGAGCGGGGCGAGGGCGGCGGCGTCCGCTTCGGCGGCCTGGTCGAAGAGGTCCATGGGGAGAAGGGGGAGTCCTGGGCTAGAACGACGGGCCGTGTCCATAAAGACCATTGCGCTCGTGGCGAAGAAAGGGAAGGGCGAGGCGGTGGAGCTGGCGCGCGCCATCCGCGCCCGCTACCCCGGCTGCATGTTCCTCGCTGACGCGCACCTCTCGGAGTTGCTCGGGGAGGCCGGGGGGCCGTCCAACGAGGAGGTGGGACGCCGGGCGGAGCTGGTGGTGGTGCTGGGCGGGGACGGCACGCTCATCCACGCGGCCCGGATGCTGGCGGGGCGCGAGGTGCCCATCCTGGGGGTGAACCTGGGATCGCTCGGCTTCCTGACGGAGATTCCGCAGGAGGATCTCTTCCCCCGGCTGGACGACGTGCTGCACGGCCGGGCGGTGCTGGACCCCCGGATGAAGCTGCGCTGCCGGCTGCTGCGGGACGGCAAGCAGGTGATGGAGGACCACGTCCTCAACGACGTGGTCATCAACAAGGGGGCGCTCGCCCGCATCGCGGACCACGAGACGTTCGTGGACAGCAAGCTGGTGACGACCTTCAAGTCGGACGGCGTCATCGTCTCCACGCCCACCGGCTCCACCGCGTACGCGCTGTCCGCGGGGGGCCCCATCCTGTACCCGAGGGTGGACGCCATGGTGCTCGCGCCCATCTGCCCGCACGCGCTGACGCAGCGGCCGCTGGTGGTGCCGGCGGACCGGACCGTTTCCATAATCCTGCGCAACTCCCCGGCGGACGTCTTCCTCACCATTGACGGCCAGGCGGGGTTGCCGCTCCAAGACGGTGACCGGGTGGAGGTGAGCCGCAGCCCGCAGCGGGTGCTGCTCGTGCGCAACCCGCGCATGGACTACTTCTCCATCCTGCGCAGCAAGCTGCACTGGGGCGAGCGGTAGCCCGGGCGCTCGGGCAGCGGCCCCGTCCGACTTTCCTGCTTGGGGGGCGCACGTCCGTTGGAATACAAGCCGCGGCTTCACCCCCAGCAGGAGTACGGCAGCAATGGCGACGTGGAGCACGTGGAGGGCGCTGACGGCCAGCGCGCTGATGGCGTTGACCGGGTGTGGCGTCCTCGCGCCCGGCCCCCGGGACGCGGGCACCGCCCAGGGCGGCGGAAGCGTGGCAGACGGCGGCACCCAGCCCGCGGCGGACGGCGGCAGCAACACGGCGGCAGACGGCGGTACCCGGGCGGACGGCGGAAACACGGGCAGCCTGCCCACGCAGTCCACCTACTGCGCCGCCGAGGCGCAGGCGACGTGTGCGCGGTACGTGGCGTGCCAGCTGGTGCCCGCGGCCGGCGAGGCCTCCTGCCGCGCCATGCTGGAAGAGGGGTGCACGGGGCTGCTGGCGGAGGTGACGGCGGGCCGGCGGACGTTCTCGGCGGAGGCCGGGGCCGCGTGCCTCGTGCAGCTGGCGGCGGACGCCTGCTCGGAGATTGGCAGCGCCTGCGGCCCCTCGGCGGTGTTCCCCGGGGCGGTGGCCAACGGCGGCGCCTGCAAGCGCTCGAGCGACTGCGTGGCCGGCACCTGCGACGGGCTGACCGAGACCACCTGCGGCAGCTGCCTTCCCTTCGGTGCGCTGGGCGCTGCGTGCGGCGTGGACGGCGGGGTGACGTGCGCCCCGGACGCCTACTGCGCCAGCAACGCGTGCGCGGCCAAGCTGATGGACGGAGCCCCGTGCGCCACCCGGCGCGCCTGCAGCTCAGGGGTGTGCAACTACGACAACTACCTCCTGGAGGTGCCGGACGCGGGGCGCACCTGCGGCACGCACCCCGCCGGGGTGGCCTGCGCGGACCTGGGAGACTGTGACGACGGGCTGTGGTGCGCCGGCTACGCGTACGACGTGGACTCGTACGACACGCTCCGGGACGGCGTCTGCACGCAGCGCCCGGCGGCAGGCACGGTGGCCGTGGACGGCACCTGCGGCGGGGACGAGGACTGCGCCTCGGGGCTGTGGTGCGAGATCCCGGACGGCTACTCGGACGGTCGGTGTGCCCCGCGCGGCGGCAACGGGGCGCCCTGCAGCCAGTTCCTCGCGTACTTCAGCGGCGGCTACGCGCGCGAGTGCCTTCCCGGGTACACCTGTGGCGAGGGGGGCTGCGCGAAGATGGGCGAGGCGGGCGAGGCCTGCGCGGACTCGTCCGGCTGCAAGTACACCCTGGACTGCCCGCAGCCCCTCGACGGCGGCACCCCGCCGGCCAACGCCCCTGCTTACGGCGTGTGCTCGGTCCCGGTGGCAGCTGGCGGTAGCTGCTACGGGGAGGAGGTCCAGTGCGCGCAGGGGGCGTTCTGCGACCCGGCCACCATCACCTGCGTGGCGCTGCTCGCCAACGACGCGGCCTGCACGGCCAACGGGCAGTGCGCCTCCGGCAGATGCGGCTCGAGCGGCGCCTGCGCCGCGCCGCTGACCTGCCAGTAGGGATCTCCCGCGCGGGGGGGATGTCCGGCCCAGATCCCTGCAATACCAAGGTGTTGAGAGAATCAGCCGGCATCCTCCCGTTGACGTAGGGATCTTTTCCGGGGCGCCTGTACAGTTCTCACCGTCGTTCCCAACCACACAGGGGTTTCACATGAACGCGATGGTCAAGGCGCAGTCCCGGAAGGCTCTCAAGCGCGGTCAGGGCATGACCGAGTACATCATCATCGTGGCGCTCATCGCCATTGCGGCCATCGGCGTGGTCACGCTGTTCGGTGACAACATCCGCAAGCTGTTCGGCACGTCCGCCAACGCCCTCCAGGGCAGCCCGAACGAGAAGAACAACCGCACCAAGGCGAACGACGGCCTGACGAACAAGGGCATGAAGAACTTCGGCCAGAACAACTCGTACTAGCCGTTGCTTCGGCGGCGCGCCCTGGGCGCGTCTCCACGGGCGGGTGTCCCTCTTCGCGGAGGGACCCCGCCCTTTCCTTTTGTGCCATCCTCCGGCGCATGGTCCTTTCCTCCCTTCGCCTGGTCTGGTGGTTGGTCCCCTTGCTCGCGGCCTGTGGTCCGGGCGTCCCCGCCGGGAAATGCGCTGGCAAGGCGTGTCCTTCCAACCAGGCCTGCGAGACCACCACCGGCCTGTGCAGGCCCGTGTCGCCCGCTGCGGACGCGGGGGCGGGCGAGGACGCAGGGGCGCGCGTGGATGGAGGGACGGGGGGCGGTACCGGCGGGGGCGCGGGAGGGTGTGTGCCGGCGTGCGCGGCGGTGTTGGTCTGTGACGTGGCCGCGCGGGCGTGCGTGCAGTGCCTCACCTCGGCCCAGTGCACGGACGCTGCGCGCCCGGTGTGCGAGCCCACCGCGCACGTGTGCGTCCCCGAGCAGGTGGCCTCCGGCGAGCGCTGCGCGGAGGCGCAGGACATCACCGCGGAGGTGACGCTGGGCACCTCCGTGGCCTTCACGCTGGAGGCAGCCACGGACGACGAGCCGGCGGGCAGCTGCGGCCAGGACGGCACCCCCGAGCGCGTGTTCACCTTCACCACGGTGACGCAGAAGGACGCGGTCATCGAACTGGTTCCGGATGCGGGGACGCCGTGGGACCCGGTGCTGCGGGTGGTGGCCGCGGATTGCGCCGGCGGCGAGGACCTGGCGTGCATGGACAACGGATCCACGCTCGACGGCGAGGTGCTGAGCCTGCCGAGGCTGGACGCGGGGACCTACTTCGTCATCGTGGAGGCGCTGGACGCCGCCGAGCTGGGCGCGGCGGAGCTGAGGGTGCGGCTGGAGGATCCCGTCCCCGCGCCGGCCAACGACACCTGCACGAGCCCGGGGGCGCTGGTGCTGCCCCCGCCAGGCACCTCCACCAGCCTCGCCGGGACCAGCTCCGGGGCGCTGAACAACAACGATCCGGCAGCGGATGCTCCCAGCTGCTCGTACGGAGCGGGCCAGGAGGGCCCGGACGTGGTGTACAGCTTCACCGTGGCCCAGGCGCTGGGCGTTCGCTTCACCGCCACGCCCACGGGCGGGATGCAGGCGGTGCTCTACCTGAGAAAGGACGCCTGCGAGGACCCGGACCCGGCCCTGGAGGTGGGCTGCGCCCACGGCCTCAGCGCCCCCAGCGGCGCCGCCGAGCTGCCCCTGCCGCTGCTCCAGCCGGGGACCTACTACCTGTGGGTGGACGGCGCGGACGCGCAGGGCGGGCCCTTTGCGCTGGGGGTGGAGACCTTCACGCCGCCCACGCTGGTGGACGGCGCCACCACCGACGCGTGCACCAGCCCGCCGCAGGCCGTGGTGCTGTCCGCATCCGCCGCCGGCGGGCAGGCAGCCCGCTTCCTGCTGGACACCTCCGCCGCTGCGGACGACGCGGAGGCCATGGGCGGGCTGGCCTCGGGGCTGGGCGGGCTGGACGCGGTGTTCCACCTGTCGTTCACATCTGCTGTGCAGGTGACGGTGACCGCAACGCCCACCACGGCCACCGAGGACCCGGTGCTCTACGTCCGGGAAGGGCCGGGAGGCGCCACGGTGGCGGCTGCCTGCACGGCGGCCACCACGGAGACGGCCTACGTGGACGACGAGGCGCCCGGCGGGCAGGAGACCCTGCAGTTCCAGGCGCAGCCGGGCGTGGATTACTTCCTCTACGTGGACGCGTTCGACAACCTGTCCGCTGGGGTGCAGTTGGTGGAGATCTCCCACCCGTAGGCCAAAGGGAATGCGCCGGGGCGGCGCGCTTGTGATAGGGGAATCCTCCTTGTCCGACTCGAACGCACGCCCCGCTTCCCCCCGCGCCTCCGCTCCCCTCTCCGCCCAGGACGACGGCCGCTGGCTGCTCACCCTCCGAGACGAGGTGCAGCCCGTCACTTTCAAGAAGGGGCGCCAGTACGCCGAGGGCAGGCGGGTGCTGAACCTCGCCCGCGCGGACGGCCGCCTCACCGCGGACGTGGTGGGTACCGAGTCCCGCTACTCGGTTGCCGCCTGGCCCGGTGAGGGCAAGGTGTCCTCCACCTGCAACTGCGAGAGCCACGACAAGTACGGGCCCCACTGCAAGCACGTGGTGGCGCTGGCGCTCGTGTACCTGGCCCGGCTGCGCGCGGCAGGCTCCGCGGCGGCGGCGCCCCCCGCTCCTGCGTCCCGGCCGCCAGCCACGCCCGCGTCCGGCGAGGCGCCCGGGGACGGGCAGGACGAGGAGGCCGAGGGGGCGCGCGCGCCGTCCTCCCCGGCCGTGGAGGGGGTGGGGCTGCCGGGGCTGGCCAAGCTGGAGAGCTGGCTGGGGCTGTCCGCGCTGCCGGACCACGAGTTCAGCTACCGGATCACCCCGTCCGGCCCGGGCGCGGGGCGGCACTGGCTGGTGGACGTGCGGCGGCTGGACGCGCAGGCCAAGGGGCCGGTGCACGTCAAGCGGACGCTGACCCAGGGGCTGCGCATAGCGCCGGCGGACGAGCGCATCTTCCTGGAGCTGTCCCGCCACGAGCACCGCTACGACGCGCGCGTGGTGCTGTCCGACGAGGATCTCGCCGAGGTGATGGAGCTGCTGCGTCCCCGCCGCGTCATCTACCGGGGCACGCCGCTGCTGTTCATGGACGACCCGGCGCGCCCGCAGGTGAAGCTGGAGAGCCGGGCAGACGGGGCCACCGCCACGCTGGAGGTGCTGCTGCCCGGAGGCCAGTCCCTGGGGCTCAAGGACGTCATCGTGCTGGGGGGGCGGGTGACATGGGTGCTGGTGGGCCAGTCCGTGCACCGGCTGGAGCCGGCGTTCCCGGCGCGGCTGCTGCGCAAGTGGCTGCTCGAGCCGCAGATGTCCTTCCCCCCGGGGCAGCTGGACCGGGTGCTGACCTTCTTTGCGGCGCACCTGCCGCGGTTCCGCATGTCGCTGCGGGCGGACGGGCTGGAGGTGGACGAGCAGACGCCGCCCCGCTTCCTGCTGACGGTGGAGGGGACGCCGGACAAGGTGAGGGCACAGCTGGCGGCGCGCTACGGCAAGGCCACGGTGCCGGTGTCTCCGCACGCGCAGCACCTGGGGTACGCGCTGGGCGGGGGCGGGCAGGGGCGCAAGCTGTACCGCCGCCGCGAGGACGCGGAGCGGGCGGCCGGCAAGCGGCTGGTGGAGGGGGGCTTCCGGTTTGACGCCGGGGCGGGCACCTACGAGGCATCCGGGGACGCTGCGCTGGAGTTCTGGGCGCGCGGGGTGAAGGCGCTGCCGGAGGACTGGGAGGCGTACGGCACCACGGCCCAGAAGGTGAAGCTGCGCCCGGCGCTGAAGCCGCGCGTGCGCGTGGGGATGAGCGGGGTCAACTGGTTCGAGCTGGAGGCGGAGTTCGTCTCGGACGACCAGTCCGTGGACCTGGGGGCGGTGCGGATGTGGCTGGACTCCGGCCGGCGCTTCATCGCGCTGAAGGACGGCAGCTTCACCGAGGCGGACCGCGAGGCGCTCAAGCGCGCGGCGGACCTGCTGGAGGAGGCCGGGGCGCTGCCGGGGGCGAAGGCCACGCGGCTGCCGCTGCACTCGGCGGCGGCGCTGGAGCTGCTCTCGGAGCTGGGAGAGTTCTCGGAAATGGAAGGCCGGGCGCGCGCCGCCATCGCGGAGCTGAAGGCGGAGCACGGCGTGCCGCCCATCCCGCGGCCGGAGGGGGTGGACGCGGAGCTGCGGCACTACCAGGAGGCCGGGGTGTCCTGGCTGTGGTTCCTGGAGCGGCACGGGCTGTGCGGCATCCTCGCGGACGACATGGGCCTCGGAAAGACGCTGCAGGCGCTCTCCCTGCTGCAGAAGGCCCGCAACGTCCACGGGCAGAAGGCCTCCCTGGTGGTGGCCCCCACCTCCGTGCTGCCCAACTGGCAGCGCGAGGCGGAGCGCTTCACCCCGGGGCTGAAGGCGGTGGTGTGGCACGGGCAGGACCGCAAGGAGATGGCCGAGTCCCTGAAGGACGTGGACCTGGTGCTCACGTCCTATGCGCTGGTGCGGCGGGACCTGGAAGAGCTGTCCAAGGTGGGCTTCCGGTACGTGGTGCTGGACGAGGCGCAGAACATCAAGAACGCGGGGAGCGCCACGGCGCAGGCATGCAAGGCCATTCCCGCCGAGCACCGGCTGGCGCTCACCGGGACCCCGCTGGAGAACCGGCTGTCGGAGCTCTGGAGCCTGTTCGACTTCCTCATGCCGGGCTTCCTGGGCGGGCCGGACACGTTCCATGACCGGTACGAGCACCCCATCCAGGTGCAGGGGGACGCCTCCGTGCGGGACCGGCTGCGCAAGCGCATCCAGCCCTACATCCTGCGGCGGCTGAAGACGGAGGTGGCCAAGGATCTTCCCCCGCGCACGGAGACGGTGGCCTTCTGCGAGCTGGACCCCGGGCAGGCGGCGCTGTACCGGGAGGTGCTGGAGGAGAGCCGCCGGAAGGTCTACGACACCATCGACAAGGTGGGCTTTGGCCGCAGCAAGGTGAGCATCCTGGCGGCGCTGATGAAGCTTCGGCAGGTGTGCTGCGATCCGCGCCTGCTGAAGCTGCCGCCGGGGACGCAGCTGCCCCCGTCCGGGAAGCTGGAGCGGTTCAACGCCCTGGTGGAGGAGCTGGTGGGGGAAGGGCACCGGGCGCTGGTGTTCAGCCAGTTCACCGAGATGCTGGAGCTGCTCAAGGGCGAGGCGGACCAGAAGAAGCTGGGCTACCTGTACCTGGACGGCCGGACGCGGGACCGGATGGCGCGGGTGGACGAGTTCAACAACCCGGCTGGGCCGCCGCTGTTCTTCATCAGCCTGAAGGCCGGCGGCACGGGCCTCAACCTGACCGCCGCGGACTACGTCATCCACTACGATCCTTGGTGGAACCCCGCGGTGGAGGACCAGGCCACGGACCGGGCGCACCGCATTGGGCAGACGCGGGCGGTCATTGCCTACAAGCTCATCACGCGCGGGACGGTGGAGGAGAAGATCCTGGCGCTGCAGAAGCGCAAGCGGGAGCTGGCTGCCGGGGTGCTGTCCGCGGAGGGGGACTTCGGGAAGACCCTCACGGAGAGCGACGTGGAGGAGCTGTTCCGGGACGATCTGTAGCAGGGACGCGGAGGAGGCACACCCAGCCATGGCGGCCCGGCGCAGCATCCTCTTCGCCGCACACCCGGCGGTGGGTCACACGGGGGCGCTGCGCGCCATCGCCGCCGAGCGCCGCACCCGCGGACACGGGACCGGTTTCGCGCTCGTGAACGCGTGCGTGCCGTTTGCGTCGGCGTGGCCGGAGCCGGTGCAGGCCGCGGCCCGCCTGCCCGCGCTCATTGCGAAAGAGGGCGCGGAGTTCCTGGGGCTGCAGCCGTCCCTCGCGGCGCTCCGGCGCGCTGTCCGCTTGCCTCGCGCGACGGGCCAGGCGGAGCTGGAGACCGCGCTCGCGCTGTTCACGGGCGGCCTCGAGGCGCAGGCCCGGCAGCTCGCCGCGCACGCGCAGCGCATCCGCGCCGCCGTCGTCGCGGGTGACTACCTGATGCCCGCCGCGTTGCTCGGGGCGCGCCTGTCCCGCCTGCCGTTTGTCGCCGTCTACCACTCCGCGTTGCCGTTCCCGGCCGCCGGGGCGCCTCCCTTCGGGACGGTCCTGCCAGAGCCTGCGCGGGGGAGCGCCGCCCGGTGACAGGCTCTTGCTTCGCCCCGTCTCGCCGGACCTGAACCTGCTCGCGACCGCCCCGGAGCTGGAGCCGGGCCTTCTGCCACTTGAGGGCAGGGTCGTCATGACGGGGCCGTGCCTGCCGAGGGGCGCGGCGCTCGGACTTGCCGCGGGGCCGCACGTGGGCCTCGCACGGTAAGCTCTCCCACCCCGACGCGCCCGGCGCGTGGCCCAGGCGTCCAGGCACTCCCGGACCGTGCCGTCATCGTGGGTGAGCACGACCTCGCGTCCGTCCAGGCTCAGCGCAACGTAGCCGGGGTCGTCGCCGCGCGGCTCACCGTGCGTGATGCGCGCTGATCCGGAAGTCGTCCACCGGGCCTCGAAGGGGATGAAGGAGCCGTGCTGCCAGAGCATGCGCGCGGCGAACGCCCGGCCCATCGCCATGGCGATCTCGCCGGGCGGCATCCCGGGCGGTGGGGTGTCCTCCTCGCCCTCGAACCAGCGGGCGTAGGCGTGCTACAGCGGCCCGGGGGCCCGGGTCGCGGCCTTCATCACGAGCGCGGACGCCACCGCCGCGGCCTGCCCTTGCGCGAGCGGCCCCAGGTCTCGCAGCGCCCACAGCGCGGCGACTGCGTAGGGCGGCTCCGACACGATATGGCCCAGCGGCTCCACCGCGCGCGCGTCGCCGATCTTGCCCAGCGCCTCGATTACCGAGCTGCGGACGGGGATGACGCCGTCGCCCGTGCCGTGGCCGGGAGGGCACTGCTCGAGCGCGTGGAGGAGCGCCGGAACCGCGGCGGCAGCAGCGGGCCCCATCTTCGCGAGGCAGCGAGCGGCGCCGGTGGGGCAGGTCCGCCGGTCCTCGTAGCGCGTCAGCAACCACCCGAGCACACCGCGCGGCGGTCGTGGCTGGCAGCTGTCCAGCGCATCCACGCCGAAGCGGCAGTGTCGCCCCTCGAGCTGCGCGACGATCTCCTCCAACGCGGGCGCCTCGGCCGACGTGACGGGGTGCCCGCCCCGCTCACACCCGGCGAGGCAGGCCAGCACCGGGAGCAGGGCGCGCAGCCTGTTCACGCGCCCGGCGCCCGTGGCGCGGCCTGGCCGGGGACGAGCCCGCCGCGCTCCAGCCAGTCGCGCACGGCGAGCCCGGTGCCGAACGTCCAGGGCTTCAGCTTCTCCTTCGGGATGCGCTTCAGCTCCTCGAGCTCGTCGGAGAGCGTGACGGGGCCGCGCGCGCGCACGTGGAACGCGAGGATGAGCTCGTTGCGCAGCTCGAAAGGGTAGGCGCCGACGAACGCCACGACTTCGCCCTCGAGCCCCGTCTCCTCGCGGACCTCGCGGAGGACGCCCGCCTCGGGCGACTCGTCGGCCTCGAGGAAGCCGGTGACGAGCGCGAACATCTTCTCGGGCCAGCCCTTGCCGCGCGCGAGCAGCACCGCGCCCGCGTGCTCGAGGATGGCCGCGACGACCGGCGTGGGGTTGTTCCAGTGGACGAAGCCGCACCCCTCGGCAGGGCACGCCTTGCGGACGCGGCCGCCCGCCTCGCGGTCGACGAGCGGCTGGGCGCAGCGGGGGCAGAAGCGGACGTTCATGGCTGGGCGAAAATAGCAGGACCCGAGGCGCGGCTCGTCGCTGACGTCAGGGGAGTCCACCGAGGAACGGCATGACCGCGGCGTGGAAGGCTGCGCTCTCCTCGAGAAAGGGCGCGTGGCCCGAGTTCTCGAAGCGCACCAGCGTCACGTTCGGGAGCGCGGAGACTGCGTCGCGGTTGTGCGCCCACTGCACGAGCCCATCGCGCATGGCCCAGCCCACGAACACCGGCAGCGAGAGGGACGGCAGCCCCGGGCCCGAGGAGGATGTCGGCGTAGTACCCGGCGAACCAGTCCCGGTACCGGGCCTCGCCCGCAACGCCGCGGCGGAAGCGCGACACGAGGTGGTCAATGAAGAGGCCCGCGACGAAGCCGCCCGGGTCCAGCCAGGCGGGGTTGCAGAGCACCAGCGCGCGCACGCGCCCGGGCGCTTGTTGTGCCAGGGCGATGGCCGCCGCCCAGCCAATGGAGTTGCCGAACAGGAGGGGCGCTCGAGCCCGAGCGCGTCCAGCAGGCCGCGGAGCAGCGAGGCGTACCGGTGCGCGCTCGCCTGCTGCGTGTCGGCCCCCGAGGCGCCGTGGCCGGGTCGCTGTCGTGGACAGCGAGTGACACGCCGTCCATCTCCACGAGGCGCCTCGGTTCCTGCACGGCGAGCGCGAGGTGGCGGGGGGGCATGGGCTCCAGTTCGGCCCGCGTCAGCACCCGCGGCGCGGCACAGCCAGACAAGACGGCGCAGGCCAGCAGGAGGGAGAGGGGCCCGGGACGTCCCGGTCCGGGGGATACTCGGCGAATGCACGCACTCTCCATGGCGCCGTTTTCCCCTTAATCCATGCGGGCCCGGCTCGCGCTGGATGCACAGGGCATCCCCTACCGGGCGGTTCACTGCGTCCCGGCAATCAGCGAGCCCGCGCTTCGCTTGCGGCTCTGGGACTTCCGGGGACGCATCTCGGTGCCGGTGCTGCTCCCGGAGGACGGGCCTCCGGTAAGGGAGTCGTTCGAGATTGCGGCCTGGGGCGCGGCCCGGTCCGCGCGGCCGTTGATAACCGCTGACAACCGGGAGGGGTGCGAGCGCACGGACGCGCTCTCGAACCGCGCGCTGGAGGCGGGCCGTGCGCGCACCACGCGGCTCGTCTACGACGACGCGGCAGCGCTGCGCGAGTCCATGCCTCCCGCGGTGGCCGCGCTGGGACCCCTGGGGCGGGCCATTGGCCGCAATGCCACGTGGGACCTGCTGCGGAAGTACGGCGCCGAGGGCATCACCGAGACCGAGGCTTTGGCGCAGCTGCGCGGCGCGCTGTTGGAGCTGCGCGGCGCAATCGCCGGGCGCGAGTGGCTGCTCGGAGAGTTCTCCTACGCGGACGTTACAGGGGCCATGGCGCTCGGCTTTGTCTCCCCCCACGCGCGGGCGCCACTCGGGCCCGCGAGCAGGCCGCTCTGGACGGTGGAGTCGCTGGCCGCGGAGTTCGCGGACCTGGTGGCCTTCCGCGACCGGGTGGTGGACGAGGTCCGCCGCAGGCGTAAAGCCTAGGGGGCGAAGGCCGCGGCGAGCTCCGCGAGGCGGTCCGTGTTGACGAAGTCCACGCCTGCGTCGCGGGCCTCGCCCCAGTACGCGGGCGTGTCCGGGCTCGCGTAGATCCGCAGGGCCCGTCCCTTCTGGTGGACGCCGTCCACCAGGTTCTGGAGCTGCCGCCGCTGGGTGGGGGGCATGGGCGCCGTGCCGTCCCACGCGAGGAAGTTGAAGTAGTTCACCGCGTAGAAGGCCCACTGGCCGTCGGCCGGTGGATCGTCCGGGGCGTAGGTGTTGCTGTCGCGCACGTAGGGACGTGGCGCTGGCCGCGCGGCCAGCGCCTTCTTGGCCGCGTCGTGGCCGGTGAGCACCACCACCACGGCGCCTGCGCGCTGCTCCCCGAGGTCGTCGTAGGCCGCCAGCCAATCGCAGGTGCCGAGCTGCGAGGCGAGCAACTCCTGCAGCTTCGCGTCGCCCTGCTTGAGGTCCAACCAGAGGTAGAAGGGCCGGCGGTCACCGTGGACGCTGCCGCCGTTGGCCGCGATGCGCGCGGCGAGCGGCTCCAGGTACAGCGCGCGCAGCGAGCCCTTGAAGGGTGCCCCCGTGTGGGAGACGCCGAGCTCCTCTCCGTCGAGCCAGAGGTCTGCCTCCACGCTCTCGAAGCCCTGGTCGAGCGCGTCGAGCAGCGGGCGCGCGTGCTCGTAGTCGTTGTGGGCGTGCTTGAGCGACCACAACGGCGACGGCGGCGTGCCCGCGTCCACGGCAGGCAGCACCGGCGTGCAGGCGGTGAGCAGCAGCGCGGCGAGGAGCAGGTGCGGTTTCACGGCGGGGACTCTAGCCCCGCTGGGCGCGACGGGGGCCTGCGGTGGCCGCCGCCGGCGGGGTGCCTGCCTGGCGCTGCTTCATGCGGGCAAGACAGTCCCGCCCCTGCTGCACCAGCGGATGGTCCCGGCCCAACAGGTGCCCCATGCGCGCCAGGGCCTTGGTGGCTGCGCCGCCCCGGTTTCCGGAGGCGAGTCCCAGTCCCAGCCGGAGCCAGGCAACGTGCGCCTCGCCTGCGTCCCGGGTGAGGGCGGCGAGCCGCTCGAAGTGGCCGCGGGTGTCCGTGCGCCCCAGGTCCACCAGCTGGATCCAGGCGAGCGCAGCGAGGCTGTCGAGCGTGTCAGGGTGGGACGGGCCGAGCGTGCGCTCGCGGCCCTCGAGCGCCCGGAGCAGCAGGTGTTCGGAGCGAGCGAGCCGGCCAGCGTGCTGCTCCCACAGCCCGAGTGTGTGGGTGCTGACGAGGGTCCTCGGGTGTTCCGGTCAGAGGGAGCGCTCGCTGGAGCGTACGACGCGCGCGAGCAACTGCCGGGCCTTCCGGTCCCGCCCCGTCTCCACGAAGAGGACGGCAAGGTTGTTCAGGGCATTGAGCGTGAGCGGGTGCGAGGCGCCGAGGGCGCGCGTGCTGGCAGCGCGGGTGCGCACCAGGAGGGACTCCGCAGCCTCGCAGTTGCCGCGTGTCTTCTCGAACAGGGCGAGGTTGAGCAGGCAGGCCAGCGTCCCTTGCCTCGAGGACCCGCCGTAACAGGCGCTCGGCGCCCGCGAAATTGCCACCGTCCTTGTCGAGCAGGCCCAGCAGGTTCAGCCCCATCAGGGTTCCGCGGTGGTCGGGGCCAAGGACGGACTCCGCGCGTTGAACGAGCTTGGCCGTGAAGTCAGTGCCCGCGCCGGACAGGCCCGCGTCCCGCAGGAACTGGGCAACGGTCAAGGCGGCCTCCAGCCTGTGCTCCGTCCAGCCGTCACCGGCCAGCGCCGCGAGGTACGCGGAGCCGGCCCTGGCGAGCCCCACCACCCGCCATGCCGCGAGCGGGACGTCTGCGCTCGGCCACGCGTTACAGTGCGCCACCCCAGGTCGGCCAGCGCCCGTTCCGCCTCCTCCACGCGACCGTTCACCAGCAGGTGGGCCACGGCGTGGCGCGTCGCGTATACAGCGCGCGCGCCGTGTGGGCCGGCTGAAACCGGCCAGGCCACCTCGCCCAGGCGGTCGTTCAGGGCGCGGCGGGTGTTCAGCCGGAGCCGGGGCATCAGCCGATCTGCACTTTCAACGCGTTCCCTTCAGAAAGCCAAAGGCCGCTGCCCCCGAGGTGACGGGAACAGCGGCCGCGGCGTCTCACCAGCCCGAGGCGGGTGGCCTTGCTACTCGGCCAACTGCTCGAGGATGGTGAACTCCACGCGGCGGTTCTGCTCCCGCGCCTCATCCGAGTCCGCAGTGTCCAGCGGCCGGGAGGAGCCGTAACCCACCGCCTCCAGCCGCTCCTTCTCCACGCCCTTCTTCACCAGGAAGGCCACCACGGCCTTCGCGCGCTCCCCGGAGAGTTTCTGGTTCTTCTCCGCCTTGCCCTTTCCATCCGTGTGGCCCTCCACGCGCACCTTCTTCAAGCGCGGGAAGTTCTTGAGCACGGCCGCCACCTCGGTGAGCAGCATCTCGGACTTCTTCTGCACGGTCGCCTTGTTGAGGTCGAAGAACACCTTGTCGGTGATGGTCACCTTCTCCTTGGTGATGAAGGCCGCGGCCTCCTTCTCCGGGCAGCCGTCCGCGTCGTCCTTGCCGTTGACGGTCTCCGGCTCCAGCGGGCACTGGTCCGCCGCGTCCGGGACGCCGTCGTTGTCGTTGTCCTTCTCGGCGCAGCCGTCCTCGTCCTGGAATCCGTCCTTGTCCTCGGGCTCGCCGGGGCACTTGTCCGCGGCGTCCGCAATGCCGTCGCCGTCGTTGTCGGCCTCCACGCAGCCGTCGTCGTCCTGGAAGCCGTCCTTGTCCTCGGGCTCGCCGGGGCACTTGTCCGCGGCATCCGCAATGCCGTCGCCGTCGTTGTCGGCCTCCGCACAGCCGTCGTCGTCCTGGAAGCCGTCCTTGTCCTCGGCGGCGTCCGGGCACTTGTCCGCGGCATCCGCAATGCCGTCGCCGTCGTTGTCGGCGTCCACGCACCCGTCGTCGTCCTGGAAGCCGTCCGTGTCTTCAGCGGCGTCCGGGCACTTGTCCTTCTCGTCCACCAGCCCGTCGCCGTCGCGGTCCTGTGACTCGCCGGGATCCTTGGCGAAAGAGAGCGAGAGCCCGAGCGTGGCGACCAGCAAGTTGTCCGCCAGGGTCAGCTTCACGAGCGGTCCCACCTGCATCCCCTCCACCAGGGACACCTCGGCGCCGCCACCCACCTCGAAGCCCGGGACCTTGAGGCCGGCCTCGCCGGTCATCAGGAACGAGGCGTCCACCCACCAGTTGCCCAGCCAGTTGCCGCTCTTGTTGTCCCCCGGCATGTGGAAGCGGTAGCCCTTGTGGTCGTCCACCAGCCGGTAGCGCACGCCGAGGCCCGCCCCGTAGGTGATGGAGGGGCGCACCGCGAGGGGGAGCGAAATGGCGAGCCCCTGGGCCTGGACCGCGAGCCGGCTGTAGACCGGGATGTCCAGCTTGGCCGCCACCCCGAAGCCAACGCCCTGTCCCGTGCCGGTGTGGCCGTCCGGGCTGATGACCACGTTGGCCAGGGAGGCGGCCACGCCGGTCTCGAAGTGCAGGTTGAACGGACCCGACTCCGCGGTCGCGGCGCTGGAGGCGAGGAGCGAACAGAGGCCGAGACCACGCAGGGACTTACCCAAGGTGAACTCCTGGACGGTGTAAGAGCGCCGAACCGTAGTTCCTGCCGTCTGAATGTCAACGGACGTCGGAGCAAGGTGGGCTGAAAAATTGGTCAGTGTCAGCATCCACTGATAGCGTGTTCAGTGTGACGCGGGAATAGGCCTGCGCCCGGCGCGAGGAGGTGTGCGGCATGCTTCAGGGGCTCCGGATCTGCCAGTTCGCGGTGATGGAAGAGGTGGAGGTGACGTTCAGCGGCGGGCTCACCGTGCTGACGGGAGAGACGGGGGCGGGAAAGTCCATTGTCATGGACGCCCTTTCGTTGCTCCTGGGTGGGCGGGCGGAGCCGGACTGCGTGAGGGCCGGGGCGGGCGAGGCCACGGTGGAGGGGACGTTCCGGCGTACGCCGTTGCTCGCGGCCCGTCTTGAGGAGCTGGGGCTTCCGGACCTGGGGGACGAGCTGCTCGTGCGGCGGGTGGTGGGGCGGGGCGGCCGGTCCCGGGCGTGGGTCAACGGCTCCCTGGTGACGGTGGGGGTGCTGTCCAGGCTGATGAAGGGGACGGTGGAGATTTCTGGGCAGCATGAGCACACGGCGCTGCTGGATCCGGCCGAGCACCTGGGTCTGCTGGACCGGGAGCCGGGGATGGAGCCCGGGCGCCGCGCCTTCGACCAGGC
>VGRA01000008.1 GCA_016875515.1 Deltaproteobacteria bacterium
CCTGGGCTACGGCGGCAGCCAGGTGGGCCCCATCCCGCCCAACTCCACCCTGGTGTTCGAGGTGGAGCTGGTGGACGTGATGTAGGTCGAGCTTCCCCTACGGGAGCAAGCGAGCGCGGTGCCGGGCGAGGAACGCCTCGCCGGGAGGTGCCTCGAGTGGCAGAGACAGAGCCTGTCCCGCGAGCGGACAAAGCAGCCGCCCAAGGGGCGATGCGGGGTCAAGGCGGGGGGCCACAAGGACTCGCAGCTGGGGGTCCAAGGCTAGGTATCCCGCCTCGAACGCCCGGTCGTGGAGGACGCAGAGGCAAATCCCATTGGCGGGATTGAGCCGGTTCAGCCTGTCTTCCGCCCATCCGACGATGTGACCCGCAACGAGAAAGCGGTCCTCGGTGACCCCGCAGAGGGCGCACGCCCCCCGGTAGTTCGCCTTCACTCGCTGGGCAAAGAGCTGCTGACCCACGCGTCGCTTGGAGGCGGCGAGGAGGTCGGAACCCGTGAAGTCCTGCTCAGGGTGGGCAGAGGCAGGGCAGAGGTCCGCCGTGCCTGCCTCCACTCCGAGCCACTCGGCAATGGCGCCATGTCGAGACACGAACTGCGCGAGTCCGTCCTCCTTGGCGCGCCGTGAGCCTGCGACGGCGTCATTCGCGGCATAGCCCAGCGCCGTCAACAGCGTCGCCTTGGGCACGTCGATGCGGCGGACGTTCCTGACGAAATAGATGAGTTCCCACGGATTCTCGCCGACGACGGGCCAGACCAGCTCTCCCAGCCTGGGATTCTCGATTTTCCCGATGACCTGTCCGTAATGGGTAAAGCGACCCGTGCCCTTCTCCGTGATGAGGACGTCATCTCCCGGCTGCATTGCGTCGAAAGCGGCCTGCCGGGGGCGGGTCATTGCCCACAAGCGCAGCCCCTCAAGGCCCGAACGTCGTCCCAGCTCCTCCAATACGATTGGTTCGATCAGCGCGAGTGCGTGTGGGTCATCCAGCGGCCGCTCGATGGTGCGTTCGAGGTTCGCGCGTGTCCCGGGGACGAGGTACAGGCCCATCGTCGGATTCTACGCAGAGATGCCAAGGCGCTGCATGCTCGTGGCCTACTCCTCCACGAACTCCAGGCTCCGGCCGAACGTCTCGCGCAGCATCAGCAGCCCCGCAATGGAGCCCACCGCCACCACGACGCCAATGAGCGCCACCGCCTTGTCCAGGCCGTACGTGGGCTCCAGCCACTTCATGGCGAGCCCCATGGGGATGACCGTGGCGCGCACGAAGTTGGAGGCGGTGGTGGTGGCCGTGGCGCGCAGGTTGGTGCCGAACTGCTCCGCCGTGGTCTGCATGAACATGGCCCAGTAGCCCGCCCCCGTCCCCAGCACGAAGCAGAGCGCCAGGAAGGCCTCCGCCGGCAGCCCGCGCAGCGCCACGAAGTACAGCCCGTTGCCCACCGCCACGATGGACATGAACGCCAGCATGGCCCGCCTGCGCGAGCCCAGCTGCTGGCTCACCAGCCCGCTGCACAGGTCCCCCAGCGCCAGCCCCGCGTAGCACCACAGGATGCAGTCCGCCGCCGTCACCGGCCCCTGCACCCCCACCACCGGCGCCAGCTTGTTGCCGTACTTCACCAGCAGCCCCACCACGTACCAGATGGGCACCGCCACCAGGATGCAGGCCACGTAGCGCGCCGCCCGCTCCGGCGTGGCGAAGAGCGCGAAGAAGTTCCCCCGCGAGGCCCCGCCGTGGGACGCCTTCTCGAAGAAGCCCGACTCGGCCATCTTCACCCGGAGCAGCAGCAGCGACAGCCCCAGCATCCCGCCCACGATGTAGGCCGTCTGCCACGTGGTCAGCTTGGCCACCAGCGCCGCCGCCACTGCCCCGCACACCCCCACCGTGGCGACGATGGTGGTGCCGTAGCCGCGCACCCGCGGCGACAGCACCTCCGACACCAGCGTGATGGCCGCCCCCAGCTCCCCGGCCAGCCCCACCCCGGCCACGAAGCGCAAGCCCTTGTACATGGGGATGTTCGTCACGAAGGCGTTGGCCAGGTTGGCCAGCGAGTACATGAGGATGGAGCCGTACAGCACCGACAGCCGGCCCTTCTTGTCCCCCAGCGTGCCCCACAGCACCCCGCCCACCAGCAGCCCCGCCTGCTGGAAGTTGTCCAGCGTCACCCCCACCGAGAGCGTCTGGGACTCGGGGATGCCCAGCGCCCGCAGGGACGGCTCGCGCACCACGCCGAACAGCAGCAGGTCGTAGATGTCCACGAAGTAGCCCAGCGCCGCCACCAGCACGGTGGGTGTCAGCGCCTGCTTGAAGTCCGTCCAGCTCAGCTGCGTGTCGTTGGCCACGGTGCCACGGGGCTTATCACGCCCCCCGCGCGCGCTGCTCCGCCGCCAGCTCGGCCCGGAACCACGCCGAGGACCGGGCCAGGGTCTCCATGTACTCGCGCACGTCCTCCCGGGCCTGCGGGGACAGCTCGCAGAAGCGCTGGACGTGCGGGTCCGGCACGTACCGGAAGGTGAAGTTCACCCGGCGCGTGCGGAAGCCGGGCACCTCGGGCGGCAGCACATGGCCCCCGCGCCGGTCCACCCGCTGCACCCGGTGGAACGTCTCGTCCTTCCACTCCACCCCGCCGAAAATCTGCAGCGACCCGTCGTCCAGCCACTGCTCCAGCACCACCCCGTCCCGCTCGCCCGGGCGCCGCGAGGTGACGAACTGCAAGAGCGCCCGCTCCCCCAGGGACAGCGAGGCCACCGGCCCCGGCTCGAAGTCCTTGTGCTCGCCCACCCGCGCCACGTCCACCCACCGGTCCCCCTCCAGGCGGTCCCCGTAGAAGTTCACGAGGCAGGTGTTGAGCGCCCAGCCCGGGGGAATGTCGTCCCCCTTGCGGAACAGCGTGCGCGTCTTCTCCTCCATCTTCGCCACCAGCCGCTGCAGAACCGGCGGGAAGCGCTCGGCGCGCATGCACCGGTCCCGGAGGCCGTGGGGCGGGCGGTAGTAGTCCAGGCAGGCGAACTGCCAATTGCCCAGCCAGTACACCGGGCGCAACAGCCCTCGCTGGGGCTGCCCCTCCGGCGGCGGGCGCAGGGTGGAGTAGCGCTGCTCCCACAGCGGCACCAGCGTGGACAGCCACGCCACCACCTCGGCGCGGTCTGCCGCGGACAGGAAGGAGCGGTTGTAGTGGTGGCCGCGGGGCATGGCGCTTACGGCTCCGCGCTCCAGTGCCCCACCACGTCCCCCACCACGTTGCGCACCTGCACGTGCGTCCAATCCGGAGGCGGGCTGAAGCTGCCCGGGGCGAAGTGGGCGAGCGCCCACGCCACGGCAGCGGGGAGCGCCTCGTTGGTTCCCGGCTCCAGCTTCACCGCCAGCGCCAGCTGCCGCTCGGGCAGGGCCATGCAGAACAGCCCCATGGCCCCCACCTTCACCGCCAGGGGCTCGGACGCGAGCGTCACCACGTCCAGGTCCAGCCGCCCCTCGCCGGAGGTGAGGGCAGGGTGGCGCGCCATGGCCCAACCGATGCGCCCGAGTACGCCATCGCGTGCGCGCATGGCCTCCGCCACCGCGAGCCAGCCGCGGGCCACCGCCTGCAGCGGTTGAACGAAGGTGGGCACCCCGCAGCCGTCCGTGCCCGTCCCGGTCACCTCGCCGGTCCAGCCGCGCAGCCGCTCCAGGACGCGCTGCTGCAGCGGATGGGACAGCGGGCGGTAGTCCGGGCCCCAGCCCGCGTGGCGGGCCGCGGCCAGCATGAAGGCATGCTTGCCGGAGCAGTTGTTGTGCAGAGCGGTGTAGGTGCCTCCAAAGCGCACCACCGCCTCCGCAGAAGGGACGTGCACCGGCGCGTGCGCCCCGCACCGCAGCCCCGAGGCCTCCACCCCGAAGCGCGCGAGGATGGCCTCCACCAGGGCCACGTGCCGCGGCTCCGCGTTGTGCGAGGCCGCGCCCACCGCGAGCCACGCCTCGTCCACCTCCGGGAAGCCCAGCACCTCCAGCGACGTGGCCAGCTGGAAGGGCTTGGAGGCGGAGCGGAAGGTGGTGGAGAGCGCGGGGCCTGCGAGCGTCACCTCGCCGCCTGCGCGCGCACACGCCACGGTGAAGGGGTGGCGGGACTCGACGAAGGCGCCGCGGTACTGGACGACGGTGGGCATGGGACTCAGGGCAGGGGGGCGTCCACGCGGAAGACGGGATAGCGGTTCAGCTCCGGGTCCTGTGGCGGCACGTGGGCCATCCACCAGGCCTTCCGGTCCGCGGGGCTGCGGGCGAAGACCGGGTCGTCGGCGAGCCGCTTCTGGAAGGCGCGCTGCAGCTGCGGCAGCCGGCTGAAGAGCGGCTCGCCGTAGAGCTCCCGGATGCGCGCGTCCCCGGCGGCCATCCACCGGGCCAGTTCCAGCTCCCGGTACTCGGCCGTGTAGTCGTTCACCTCGTAGGCGGCGTTGAACAGGCCCCACGCGGAGAAGGAGTCCGGGGCCCCGGGCTCCAGCAGGTGCGCGGACAAGAGCCCCCGCGCCTGCGAGATGGGGACGAAGAGCGCCCCGGGCGCCACGTCCACCACCTCCCTCCTCCACTCGCCGCGCGTGTGCAGCATCTGCTTGCCCTGGAAGGGGGCCTCGTCGAACTGCAGGTCCTCCGGGCGGATGCGCTGCACCTCCACCTCCGCGCCGGACAGGCCGCGGGCAAACGTCCGGTACTGGACGCCGTGCAGCCGCAGCCGCCGCCCCACGTCCTCGGCCCACGCCGCGGGCACCAGGTACCCGCCGCGCGGCAGCACCGCCTCGTGCTCGCGGGCGGTGCGCACCTCGCCGTAGACCGGCAGCGTCCACGTCTCCGGGGAGGTGTCGTCGTAGACCAGCCCCGGGCCGCCGAACGGCTGCGCGTCCTGCAAGAGCGTGTGCTTGTACCCGAGGAACTGCAGCGTCCGGCTGGGACGCGACGTCACCGTCTCCACGTCCAGCCGCACCTTCACCCCGCCCAGCTTCGCCGAGTCCGCGTCTGCCGCCGCTGCCGCCGCCCGCAGCGCCTTGCGCTCCCTGGCCACATAGGCCGCGAAGACGGAGAGCGTGTCCCGGGCGGTCTTCACCCGCGCGGCGTACGGCTTCCACGAGTGGTTCTCCACCAGCACGCCGAAGCGGTTGCGCAGCCCCCAGTAGGCGTGGGCGTGGCGCGGCGGGTCCACGTCCAGCACCAGCCCCTTGAGCGGCTCGTTCTTGTCCAGCCACTGCGGGTAGAAGGGCAGCGGCAGGTGGCCCAGCGCGAACAGCCCTGCCACCGCCTCCTGCTCCAGCCCCGCGGCCAGCTTCGCGAGTCCCGGCATCCCGTGGTGGGACGGCGCCACGGAGAGCGACACGTCGTGCTGGTACTTGGCCCCGTCCGTGACGTGCAGGTCCAGCAGCACCAGCGGGTCCCACGCCTGCAGCAACTCCAGCATGGCCCGCATCTCCACCGCGTCTGCCATGGTGTAGTCGCGGTTGAGGTTGATGCGGCGGGCCGTCACGCGCGCCCCCTGCTCCAGCGGCCCCGCCTGGTTGGGCCGCCGGTGCCGCCCGCGCAGTTCGTGGCCGTCTGCGTTGAAGACGGGGACCAGCAGCAGCGCCACGTCCTCCAGTTCCCCCATCCCGTGGAGCAGCCGGTCCCGGAGGAACTGCAGCCCCGCGTCCTTGCCGTCAATCTCCCCCGCGTGCGTCCCGGCCACGGCGCACAGCACCGGCACCCCGGCCGCGTGCGCCTTCTCCGCCGTCAGCGCCCCGCCGCCGTGCACCACCAGCGCCCACAGGGGGCGCCCCTCGGGCGTCTGGCCGAACGGGAAGCAGCGGGCCTTGTCCGGAAAGCGTTCGCCCAGCGCGTGGCACAGCCGGTCCACCTCCTCGTACCGGCCGGTCTCCGCGTACGCGGTCTTCTCGGCCACGGTGGCCAGCTCCGGCGGCAGGGCGGGCGCCACCGGCACGGGTTGCGTCTCCGCCTGGGCGAGCAGGGACAGCAGGGGGATGAGCAGGGCAGTCACGGGCTGGACCCTACGCCTAGCACGCCCCGCGGGCGGCGAGCAGTGCCCGGGCCAGCTCCAGCCACCCGTCCGCCGCGTGTCCCACCCAGAAGGCCGGCAGGGCCGGCAGCACGGCTGCCTGCGCCGCCACCTCCGAGGTGCCCACCGGCAGGCCGAAGCGGCCCGCCGTCCAGAAGCCCGCGTCGTTGGGGGCATCACCGATGGTGGCCACCGCCGCTGGCGGGATGCCAGCCTCTTTCAGCCACGCCAGGAGCCCCGCCCCCTTGTCCGGGGGGTGCAGGGACAGGTGCACGTGCACGCTGGACCAGGACAGGTGCACCCCGTTCTCCAGCGCCCGCACCTGCAGCCGCTGCAGCTGCTGCTGCGGCCGCCCGGCGCGCTCGAAGGCCACGTCCGCCAGGCGGAAGTGGGCGCACGGGGCGGGCTCCAGCGCGTCCCCCACATCCGCGATGGCCCGCGCCACCTGCAGCAGCCGCGGCCGGTCCGCCTCGCCGAAAAGCAGCCGGTGGGGCGCGTCCGGCACCACCTTCACCGCGCCGTTCTCCGCCAGCGCCCCCTTCACCCTGGGCAGGTAGCGGGCCAGCCCCAGCGCCTCGCCGGCGGAGCGCCCCGTCACCGGCAGCACCTCCACCCCGACCGCGTGCAGGGCCTGCAGCGCGGACAGCACCTCCGGCGGCAGCCGCCCGTCGCGCGTCATGGTGCCGTCGATGTCGGTGGCGAGCAGCCGGATGGAACGAAGCTGCGGGGCGGGGGCCTCGGAGAGCGGGCGGAGCGTCATGGCGTGGGGAGGGGGACGGGGGCGGGCGCCTTCGCCTGCCGGGTGAGGAGGACGAGCAGGGCCAGTTCCACCCCGAGCGCGGCGCCAATGGCCCCGAGCGCCGCGCTCCAGCCGTGCCGCTCCGCGAGCCACCCCAGCGACACCGCCTGGGCCCCCTTGCCGAGGTAGCCGAACAGCCCAATCCAGCCGGCCGCGGTGCCGATGGCCTGCTGCGAGGTGAGGTCCAGGCCGATGACGGTGAACAGCATGAGCAGCGGGTAGATGCAGAAGCCCACCACGGCGAAGGACAGCAGGCTGGCCCACAGCCAGGTGACCGGGGCGGCCACGAGCAGCAGCAGCGCGAAGCCCATGAGCACCACGCACAGCATTCCCAGGAAGGCGCGCTTGCCGCCCAGCCGGTCCGTCAGCCACCCCGCCGCCACCGTGCCCAGGATGGCCGCCGCCTCGTACACGAACGTGCTCCACCCGCCCTGCATCAGCGTGGCCCCGCGGGTCTCCTTGAGGAAGGTGGGGCCCCAGTCCAGCAGCGCGTAGCGGATGACGTAGGCGAAGAAGTTGGCGAAGGCGAGCAGCCACATCCACGGGTTGCCCAGCACCTGCGCCCACGGGCTCGTCTCTTGAGGCGCTGCTGCCGAGTGACCGGCTGGCCGCGCCTCCGTCACGCCGGGCGCATGGGCGAAGGCCTCGGGCCCCGGCAGACCCTCGGAGGCGGGCGTGTCCCGAAGCCGCCACACGAGGTACCCCGCCAACCCGAGCGACAGGGCCGCCGGGACGTAGAACGCGGACTGCCAGCCCCAGCGCCCCGCCACGTAGGCGGCCAGCGGCCCCACCAGCGCCGCCCCCACGTTGTGCGAGGCGTTCCAGACGCCGAAGGCGCGCCCCCGCTCCGGCGGGCCGAACCAGTGCGCCAATATCCGCCCGCACGGCGCCCAGCCCATCCCCTGGAAGACGCCGTTGAGGGACCACAGCCACGTCTGGGCGGTGAGGGACGGCCACAGCGCGAAGCCCACGTTGCACGCCGCGGAGAGCACCAGCCCCGCCGGCATGAACCAGCGTGCGTTGCTCCGGTCGGACGCCGCCCCCAGCAAGAACTTGCCCACGCCGTAGGCCAGCCCGGAGAGCGCCAGCAACTGCCCCAGCGCCGCCTTGTCGTAGCCGAGCGCCTGGCCCAGCTCCTTTGCCACGGGCGGGAGGTTGGTGCGGGTCAGGTAGTAGGCCGCGTAGCCCACGAAGGCGGCCTCGAACACCTGCCGGCGCAGGGCCAGGAAGCGCGCGTGGGTGGCGGCGTCCGGGGACACCTTAGGTGGGCAGCCCGAGCGCGAGCGCCACGCCCCACGCCCCGCACGCGGCAGACAGCGGGACGGTGAAGTTGTCGTCCACCCGCAGGCTCACCAACTCCGCCAGCGCGCCCGCGGCGCTGCCGGCGAGCGCCACCGCCAGCGCCTGCCGCGTCCCGTACGGGTAGCCCACCGAAAGCGCGGTGAAGGAAGCCGCCGTGGCCGCCGCGACGAACGAGAGCGTCCCCTCCAGCGTGCGGCCGTGCATCAGCTGGAGGCGGCCGAACCGCCGGCCGAGCACCGCCGCGGCCGGGTCGCCGAAGCCGAGCACCGCCACCCCCACCGTGCACAGCACCTTGGACTGGGTGAGCGCCAGCAGCAGCAGCGCGGTGGCGTACCAGGTGGCGGAGTTGACCCGGTGGTGCTCGTGCGGGTGCGCGAACGGGCCGAAGATGCTGAAGAGGATGGCGCGCAGCCGCTTGCTCGTCCGGTTGGCAATTTCGGAGCCCCACCCGAACACCGCCCACGCCACGGCGAAGGCCAGCACCATCCACAGGGGCATCTGCTGGATGCTGACCAGGCCCACCAGGGCAGAGCCCACGTGGAAGAGGTTCCGCTTGTAATTGGTGGGGCGCAGGCTGGGGACGTGGATGCGCTCGGTGCGCAGCCCCTTCGCCAGCTCAATGTAGCCGGGCAGAACATGGCCCTTGAACGCCAGCCACCGCTGCCGCAGCTCCGTGCCCGGGACGTCCAGCGCGTCAATTTCCTGCTTCAACGTGGCCGCCAGCGCGGCGAACCGCCCGCGGCGTTCCTCCATCTGCCGCTGCAGCTCCTGCAGGCGCGGGCGAAGCCGCCCCGCCATCCCGTCCTCCCACCGGGCAGGGTCGATGTCGCTGAGCAGCCTGTGCAGCTGCAGGGCGAGGTCACGCGCCTCGAGGAGGTCGGCTGTCATGTGCATCACTGAAGCCCCTCTGAGCCCCTGCAGGCAAGCTCCGCGGCGCACGCTGTGACGGCACCGTTACCGAACGGCCGTCTAGGCGCCAGCTCTCCACACCCTCCGCTGCGCCGCGGCCTGCGCCTCGAACCACGCCTCCCCCTGGTGCAGCACCGTCCCGCCACGTGAGGCCACCTGCGCTGCAATGGCCCTGCCCGGCTCGCCGTAGGCGATGACGGCCACCTGCGCGCCCTCCAGGCGAAGCCCCTCGGGCGGCGCCAGCTCCTCTGGCCAGGTCCAGATGCAGGTCCCCTCCACCCGGGTCCCGGCCAAATCTGCCCGCCGCCGCATCCGCAACACCACGCCCAGGCGGCCGGCCGCGGCTAGCAGGGCGGGCGCCACCCCTCCAGCGCCCAGCACCGTCACCTCGCGCGCCGCCAGCGCGCGCAGGGTGGCCTCTGCCCCGTCCACGTCCGTGTTCGCCCCGCCCCATCCGGTCCCTTGCCGGTAGAGGGTGTTCACCGCGTCCATCCCCGCGCCCACCCGGGCGGCCACCGCCCGCTTGAACGGCCGCGTGACGGCGAAGCCGCGGTAGTGCGGGTGCAGGGCCTCCAGCAGCCCCGCCACGTCCGCGTCCGGCGGGAGGTCAATCCGGTCGAATGGGGCACGGTGCACGGCGGGCGAGCGGGAGTGCCCGATGTGGGTGCCGAGGATGCCCAGCCGCGGCGTGCCCGCGGGGGCCGTGGCCGCCCGGCGCGCGTCTGCCAGCAGCCGCTGCCCCGCTGCCGCGGCCCAGTCCCCGTCCAGGGCGCAGTAGTCCAGCGCGTTGCGCTCGGCGAGCACCGCGCGGAAGGGCAGCGCCAGCGGCCCCGTGGCGAGCACCGTGGCGCCCACCCCCAGCCCCGCCTGCACCTCCAGCAGCCGCCACCCGCCTGTGGGCGTCCCCAGCGGCTCCACGTGCTTGCGCGCCGCGCCCGCCTCTGCGCCCCGCCACAGCGCCACCGCCTCGTCCACGCCCAGCGGCCGCTCCGCGTGGAAGGACCGGAGCAGCCGGGACGCCTCTACCGGGGAGGGCTCCCCGAGCGGGATGTCCACCCAGCGCGCGGCGTCCACCCAGCTGCGGGCCAGCGGCCTGCCCCGCCGGGAAACAACGAGGGGCAGCCGCTGCGCGAGCGCAGCCGGGGCCACGTCCGCGTCCGCGTACAGGTCGTTGCGGAGCTCCAGCAGCGCCGCCCCGGCCGCGCGCGCCCGCTCGCCAAAGGCCTGCTGCCCGGCGGTGGACAGCCCGGGGGGCAGGGTGACGACGTGGGCGGCGGAAGGCGGGGACATGTGCGGGGGGGATGTTATGCCTGCTGCCGGGATGAATACCTTCGGAACGTTGTTCCGCCTCACCTCCTTCGGGGAGAGCCACGGCCCCGCGCTCGGCGCCGTGGTGGACGGCTGCCCGGCCGGCGTGCTGCTCACGGCGGAGGTGCTGCAGGCGGCGCTGGACCGCCGGCGCCCGGGACAGTCCGCGCTCACCACCGCGCGGGCAGAAGCAGACCGGGTGGAGTTGCTCTCCGGCGTGTACGAGGACAAGACGCTCGGGACCCCCATTGCCGCGCTGGTCCGCAACCAGGACGCGCGGTCCGCGGACTACGAGCGGCTGCGGCACGAGGACCGCCCCGGCCATGCCGACGCCGCGTGGCGCGCCCGCTTCAAGCACCGGGACCACCGGGGCGGCGGCCGCACCAGCGCGCGGGAGACGCTCTCGCGGGTTCTCGGTGGCGCCGTGGCCGAGGCGCTGCTGCGCCGCGAGCTGCCCCAGGTGCGGGTGGTGGGCTGGGTGTCCCAGGTGGGCGCCCTGAAGGCGCAGCACCCGGTATTGGGGCTCACCCGCGAGGCGGTGGACGGACACCCCACGCGCTGCCCGGACCCGGCCGCGGCCGCGCGCATGGAGGCGGACATCCTCGCGGCCAAGGAGGCGGGGGACTCGCTCGGGGGCACGGTGGACGTGCGCATCGAGGGGCTCCCGGTGGGGCTGGGGGAGCCGGTCTTCGGCAAGCTGAAGGCGCAGCTGGCCTCCGCGCTGGGCAGCGTCAACGCGGTGAGCGGCGTCACCTGGGGCGCGCACGACTTCGCGGACGCGGTGGCGCTCCCGGGCAGCGCCTTCCACGCGCGGCGGGACGTGTACGGCGGCATCCAGGGCGGCCTGTCCAGCGGCGAGCCGGTGCTGCTGCGCACCTGGTTCAAGCCTGTCTCGACGCTGGGGGCGCACGCGAAGGGCGGGCGGCACGACCCGTGCGTCCTCCCCCGCGCCGTCCCGGTGCTGGAGGCCATGGCGTCCCTGGTGCTGGCGGACGCGTGGCTCCACTTCCTCGCCTTTCCCCACCGCCCATGAACGCACCCGGCGCCTTCACCGCCCCCGCCGGCCGGTGGGGCCCTTTCGAGGAGCTGTGCCGGACGCTCCCGTCCGGCTGCTTCGTGCTGGTGGACGCGCGCGTGCTGCGCCTGCACCCCGCGGTGGGCCGCGCGCTGGCGCGCCGTGCACCCCTGGGAATGCTGGCCGTGAAGGCGGGCGAGGGGGCCAAGTCCTTCCGCACGCTGGAGAAGGTGCTCAGGGCCATGGCGGCGCTGCCCCGCGCGGGGACGCTGGTGGCAGTGGGAGGCGGGACGGTGGGGGACCTCGCCGCGGTGGCAGCGCACCTGCACCGGCGTGGAACGAACTTGCTGCACGTCCCCACCACGCTGCTGGCCGCGGTGGACAGCTCGCTCGGCGGCAAGGGGGCGCTCAACCTGGAGGGGGCCAAGAACGCCGTGGGCGTCTTCCACTCCGCTGCCTCGTGCTGGCTGTGTCCGGAGCTGTTCGAGACGCTCTCTCCGGCCCAGCGGCGCGAGGGCCGCGTGGAGGCGTGGAAGATGGTGCTGACGCTCGCCGCGCCGCGCTGGGAGGCGTGGGCCGCTGCCGCCCCGTCGGACGAGGAGGCCATCCGCGAGGGGCGCGCGCTCAAGGCGGCGGTGTGCGCGGAGGACCCCTACGAGCGGCTCGGGCGCCGGGCGGTGCTCAACTTCGGCCACACCTTCGGCCACGTCCTGGAGTCGCACTCCGGCTACCGGCTGCGCCACGGCGAGGCGGTGGGGCTGGGGATGCTCTGCGCGCTGGACGTGGGGCGCGCGCTGGCAGTCACGCCGGCGAAGGTGGCGCGCGAGGTGGAGGCGGTGCTCTTGCAGCGGGCCGAGGTGCAGGGCCGGGCGCAGCTGGCGCGCTGGCTGGGCAGCGCCCGGCAGGTGGGAAAGCTGCTCGCCGTGGACAAGAAGGCCGAGCGCCCCGGCGAGGTGCGCATGGTGCTGCTCGAGCGCCCCGGAGCCACGCGCGCAGTGGCCGTGCCGGCCGAGGCGTGGCGGCACCTGCTCCGGGCCTGGAAGGCGGGCAGGCGCCCGTGACCGGCGCCGTCACCGTGACGCCCGGGCCGCTGCGCCCGGTGCGGCTCGTCCCGCCACCGTCCAAGTCCGATGCACAGCGGGCGCTGGTGCTCTCCCACGTGCTGGACCAGCCCGCCCTGCGCGCGTTCGCGGAGGACGGAGAACCGCGGCCCACCGACGTGCAGGTGATGGCTGCGGGCCTCTCCGCGCTGCGCCGCGCGGCCTCCACGGGCGAGGCGGTGGAGGTGGACTGCCGAGACGGCGGGGCCCCCTTCCGGCTGCTGCTGGGCCAGGCGGCGGTGACGCCCGGGGCCCGCGTCTGCTTCACCGGTACCCCGCGGCTCGGCGAGCGGCCCCACGGCGCGCTCGTCCAGGCGCTCCGGGACGCGCTCGGCCCCTCGGGGCTGCACCTCGAGCAGGGCAACCCGTGGCCGCTCTCCGTGCTCGGTGCCGCGCAGGCTGCGCCCGTGCCCGTCCTGCGGGTGGACGCCCGCGGGAGCAGCCAGTTCCCCAGCAGCCTCCTGCTCGCCGCGGCGGCGCTGGTGCTGCGCGAGCGCAGGCCATGGACGGTGTCCCTCGCAGGTGGGCTCGCGAGCGCGGGCTACCTGGAGCTCACTGTCCACTGGCTCCGCCGGTGTGGCTTCCTCGTGAGCAAAGGGGAAGGGCGCTGGACGGTGGAGGGCCACGCCCCTCCGGCCGCGTGGCCTGCCGTCCCCGGGGACTGGTCCTCGCTCGGCTACCTGCTGCTGCTCGCGTGGCGCAGTGGGGGCCGGGCCGCGCGGGTGGACCTGCAGGCGCCCCATCCAGACCGGGCCGTGGTGCGCGTGCTGCGCGGGCTGGGGCTCCGCGTGGAGGTGGACCCGCAGGGCGAGGCCACCGTGCAAGGACGTGCAACGTCCGGACTGGACGCGGACGGCGCGGAGTGCCCGGACCTCCTGCCCACGCTGGGGGCGCTCGCCTGCGTGCTGCCGGGACCCAGCACGCTGCGGCACGTCTCCATCCTGCGGGCCAAGGAGAGCGACCGGCTGGAGGCGCTCTCGGACCTGGTGCGCGCCGCGGGGGGTACGCCCGTGCTCGAGGGGGACACGCTGCACGTGGTGCCGCCAGAGGCGGTCCGCCCCTTCGCGTTCGACGCGCGCGGGGACCACCGCATGGCCATGTCCGCGGCCACGCTCGCGGTGCTGGGCGGCGTGGAGGTGGAGCTCCGCGCGGCGCACGGTGTGGACAAGAGCTTCCCCGGTTTCTTCGCGCAGCTGGCGGGGCTGGGCTGCGCGATGCGCGGACCCTGAGGGGCAGCTGCCGCCCCGCAATGCCCGCGCAGGCACGCTCCGTGAGCGCCCCGGCTGCGGCAGCCGGTCCTCGTTCCGCTGGTCCATGGGTGAGGTGCCCATCCCGCTCGGAGGCGTGGCGGTGGAGTCCTGCTCCTTCGTGGGGTCCACCCGGCCAGACCCGCCCATCCCGGCGTCGTCCCCCGTCCCGCCCACGCCGCGCTTCTGCGCGCCCGCCATGGGGTAGGTCCGCAGCGCCTCCATCTTCCACTCGCGCCCCCGCTTTGAGGTCACGGCGGTGGCGTGGGACTGCGACGGGATGGCCTGCGCTCCGGACTCGACGCCGGACATCAGCCCCGCCATGTCCACGGCGGCGAACGTGTCCGACAGCGTCCGGACGGAGGTGACCGTCAGCTGGATGCGCGCGTCCTTCATCATCCCCGCGTGCTCCTCCTGAATCACCTGCTGGATGTTGGACTTGCCCGTGGCCGCTTCACCCTGGAGGTCCAGGTACGTGGCGTCCTCGGTGAACTGGTTCGCCATCTTTCGAACGTCGTGCGCGCTGAAGGCCTGCTCGAACTCCCGCGCCCGCTGCTCGATGTCACTGCGCACCTTCTGCGGGGCCTTGTTCCGGGAGGTGATGTTCCTCTCCAGCCGGGGCAGTTGCTGCTTCTCCGCGGGCTCGGGGTTGGCCTGTGCCCACGCGCCACCGGCCGCGAGCGCCACCGCGCACGTCCATGCCTTGAAGCGGTTCATCACGGGTGCCTCCTTCTGCCCAGCGGAACGGGTTGAGGTGCCGGGTGCGCTGCGGCTGGGCCCCCACTCCGGCGGCCGGCGTGATGACGGTTGGGCCGGTGTGAGGCGGGCAGTCCAACTGCGTGGGCGAAGGGAAGGGGCCACATGAAGCGAGGCGTGACGCGTGGGCTGCTGTGGACGGGGGTGACGTTGGCGACGGTGGGCCTGGCAGCCTGCAAGTCCGCCAACCAGCAGGGCGGCACGGGCGGCAGCGGGCAGCAGCGGGCAGCAGCCGCACGCTTCACGGCAGGAGCGGGGGCGCCCGGTCACCTGGTGGGCCGGGCGCCTCCGCCGTTTCCAGGGGGCGCGTGGCCGCCTGCGGAGAGACCAGGTCCCGCCGCAGCCCCGCTCCCACCCAGGCAGACCCCAGGCCGCGCCCGGTGTTGAGCGGATCGTCCCAGCCTGCAATGACGTACAACGGACGGTAGAGCGCGAATGCCGCCTCCATGCGGAGGTGCGGCTACAGCTGCCCCCGCCCGAAGTCCCATGCGTCCACGCTCAGCCTCAGCCGGTCATCCCACGCGAAGGCATCCACCCCGGCCCCCAGCCAAGACTCGGTGAGCCCCGCGCGCACGGCCAGCGGCGGTAGCAGGCGGGCCCCCAGTTGGGCGGAGAAGGCCAGGGGGGCCTGGAAGTTGCGAACCACCGAGCCGTCCTCGGCCCTGTGTTCGGACTGCAGCCCGAACGACTCGCCCACCGCCTCCGAGCCCGCGGTGGGCTCGTCGAACAGCAGGATGTCCGGCTGCAGCGCAATGGCCCGCGCGAAGCCCACCCGCCGCCGCATCCCCGTGGACAGTTCCGCGGGCAGTCGCCGCGCCGCGTGGGACAGGTGCATGAGCTCCAGGCACTCCTCCACGCGCCCCTTCACCTTCCGCTCGTCCCCGTAGCGGGCCCGCCGCAGCGGGAAGGCAACGTTGTCGAAGACGTCCATGGAGTCGAACAGCGCGCCGTCCTGGAAGGCCAGGCTTAAGCGGCGCCGCAGCCGGTGCTGCTCCCGCCGCGGCGCGGCCCGGAAGTCCTGCCCTGCAACGAACACAATGCCCGCGCCCGGCCGGCGCAACCCGATGAGGTGTTTGAGCAGCATCGTCTTGCCGCCGCCGGAGGGGCCCAGCAGCACGAGCGACTCGCCCCGGTGCAGCCGCAGGTCCACGCCGTCCGGCACCGTGCGCGCACCGAAGGCGCGCCGCAGCCCCTGTGCCTCCAGCAGCACGCGCCCGTCGTCTGCAGGAACGTCCATGGCCCGCGGCCTCAGAACATCATCCGGCTGAGGAAGAAGTCTTAGACGAT
>VGRA01000009.1 GCA_016875515.1 Deltaproteobacteria bacterium
GAGCTCGCGGTTCTCCCGCTCCAGTTCCTTCAGCCGCTCCTGCTCGCTCCTCGTCAGCCCGGGCCGCTTGCCAGCGTTCCGCTCCGCCTGCCGCACCCTCTTGCGCAGCGTCTCCGCCGTGCAGCCGATCTGCGCTGCGACCGATGAGATCGCCGCCCACCCCGGCGAGTGCCCCTACAGGCTTTCGGCGACCAGCCTCACCGCTCGCTCTCGGACCTCAACTGGGAACTTCCCCCGCTTCTCGAGGGCTCCATCCTCTCAACTGCTGGAGCCTCCGCGAAATCCGGGGCGGTTCACCGCCGCTCGGAGAAGTCCTGCCGAGCTGCCTGACCGCCACCTCCGCAGACCACGAAAGGTGATTCAAAGGAACCGCAAGACCAGGCCGATGATGAGGAGAATGGCGCCGAATAGGATGTGGATGGTGCCCACGTCGGTGAAGGGGAAGGACTTCACGGCACCCGGTACGGACTGCTCGAGCGTCAGGCCGAAGTCAACCTTGTCGCCGACGCTTTTGCCTGCGAATTCCGTCCGTCCCCCGGAATTGAAACTCCTGAAGGTCTCGCGCTTGAGCTGGCCTGTCGGGTCCTTGAACTCGACGACGATCCCTGGCCCGGCAGACGGCCTGCGACTCTCGTCGCCCGGCAGCGGCACCTCTACCTCGACGACTACGCCGCTCACGCGCCATTGGTACGGCGACGCGAACGCGTCCTTGAGGTTCATCACCAGTGACAGGCCGAGCGTCCCGGTGACGAGCAGCGAGCCGATGAGCAGGGTAACCTTCAAAGCGAAGAGCATGCGTCCTCCGAAGGCATCCACGTTACCCAAAGTCACTCGCTGGAGGTTGGCAGCCTCTGCAGGCGTTCGAGAAGAAAAAAGCGTCAGCGCATGGGAGAACGGCATCCATCCGGAGGTGCGCGAACGCGCAGGCGGAGTAGGCCTGACCCGGCTGCGTGGACAGTGTAGATGAGTCGGCTCATACCGCCATCTTCAGCAGCGCGAGGGTACTGGGTTGATGACCTCCCTGGCGAGTCGAGACGTGTCGCCCGCCGGAGTAAGCGCAGCGAGCGGAGGTTCCCAGGGTTACGCCGCTGCCCGCACCAGGCGCAGGTTCCGCTCGAACCCCGTCGGGGACGCGTAGTCCAGGAACGAGTGCATCCGCTCATGGTTGAAGAAGACCTCGATGTCGTCGAAGAGCTTCCGGCGGGCGTCCTCCGGGCCAGCGACGTGCTCGCCCAGTTCTGCCTTGGGGTGCTGTTCCAGCTCTCCACGGCCGCATTGTCGAGGCAGTTTCCCCGCTGGCTCATGCTGCAGGTGATCCCGTTCGCCTCGAGGGCGTCCCGGTAGTCCTCGCTTCAGCCGGGAGGCCGAGACCGTGGAGGGCGAGCGGCTCCACGCGGACGTCGCCGGCACGTCGGGTCCCGGCTACGGGGAGACGGCGAAGATGCTGTCGGAGTCTGCCCTCTGTCTCGCGCTGGACGAGGCGAAGCTGCCGCAGGTTTCGGGCGTGCTGACGCCAGCGACAGCCCTGGGCATGGTGTTGGTGGACCGCTTGCGCGCCGCGGGGATGACCTTCGCGCCGCAGGCCGGCGCGCGCTGAGCCGTGGCCGGGCCACCCACCGTCACAGCCGCCGCAGCGAAAGCAGGGCCCTCCGCATGGCGGACACAGCCGCGGAGTTCTTCAGGTCCACGCCCCTCGCGCGCACCTCGGTGAAGGTGTTGCCGCGCGCGTAGTGCAAGGTGACACCGGTCACGTCCCAGTGGTCCACCTGCCACACCGCCGCGTCCGGGTCCCCGGCAATGGGCTCGAGGCGCCCCGCGAGGTGCTTGCGCAATTGCTCGCGGTTGGTGGCGGGCGCACCGGTGGTCATCACCACGTGGTTCAGCACGACGGAGCGCAGCCCCTTCTCCTCGCGCCAGGTGCAGGACTGGCTGCTGCCTCCGCTGAACGCGAGCTCGGTGCCGCGGCCGGCCCCCACCGGGAAGCCGAGCGCCTGCCGGAGCTCGGCGCCCGAGAAGAGGCAGGCCGCCGGAGAGTCACGGGGGCCGTCCGCAGGCACGGGTGCAGCCTCCGCGGCAACAGGCGTCGTCTCCTCCCCCGCCGCCGCCGAGGCGGCCGTGAACGTGGCGAAGCGGCCCTTGTCCGCCAACACCGCCCCGGCCGGGGCCGCCGCGCCCATGACCGTCACCCCCTTCGCCGCGTCACCGCGGCCCAGGAAGCCGATGTCGCTCGGCAACTTCACCGTCACCGGCGCCTTGCCCGAGCGGCTGAAGAGATCCAGCGCGTCCCCGTTTCCCATGTTGCCGAGCACCACATGGACGGTCACCGTGCCACCTTCGGCCGCCAGGATGCGCGCCAGGGCCCTCGGCGGGAACGTAGCGAGCGCAGCCTCGGCCTCGCGCCACGAGGCGAACTGGCCGCACTGGGCGAGCAGCGCCCCCGCCGGGGGAACCGCCCCGGGGAGGCTGATGCCGGCCACGCGGTCACCCTTGTTCAAGAGGTCGACGGGAAGGACGGGCCTGGCGAGCCGCTTGCCGGCCTCGCTCCAGCGCTCGACCTCGTCTCCCACGGTGAGGTACCCCTCGAGGACCTCGAGGGTGACGGTCCTCCCCTCCACGGACACCACCCGGGCCAGGGTCCGGCGCGGCTGCGCGGCGGCGAGCGTGGAGAGCGAGAGGACGAGCAGCGACGCGACGCGAAGCAGGTTCATGCCGCGGGACCTATGTCATCGGCAGGGAGCACGTCCCGAATTCCGGAGCCGGCGGGACCGCCCGGATTCGGACTTCCAACGCCCCGGTCCGCCGTTGCACCACGGGCTCCATGTCCACCCTCCGCGTATTGCCGTGCCTGGCCTTCGCCTCCTGCACCACCGGCGTTCCCGGTGGAGCTGCGGACGTGGTCACCGTCGCCCGGCAGGATCCCATTGACTGGATCCCCACGTGGACCCCGCTGACTCCCGCCGCGGGCCCGGACGCGCGTGGCGAGGCGCCACTCGCCGGTGATGCCGCCAGCAAACAGCTCGTCCTCTTCGGCAGCCTCGGAAAGGGCGCCGCGCTGTCCGACACGTGGCTGTGGGCGGGCTCCTCCTGGACGCAGGCCACTCCGTCGCTGGGCCCCGCCCCGCGGGGAGCCCACGCGCTCGCGCATGACACGGTTTGCCAGGCGGTCGTCCTCTCTGGCGGCGGAGACGAAACGGGCAACGTGTTCCAGGACACGTGGCTGTGGGACGGCGCCTCCTGGATGACACCGCAGGTGCCCGGCCCCACCGGGCGCAGCCACGCCGCGGCGGCGTTCGGCGAGAAGCGGGGGCAATTGGTTCTCTTTGGCGGGCGCGGACCCGGGCCCGGGGGAACGGTCCTCGGGGACACCTGTCTGTGGAATGGCAGCGGCTGGACCCAGGCCACCGCGTCCACCGCCCCCTCGCCCCGCTGGGGCGCAACCATGGCCTACGATCCAACCAACGTGAGTGTCGTCCTGTTCGGCGGCGCGGGCGGTGGAACGGGCAACGACCCAGATACCTGGGTGTGGGGCGGGACCGGCTGGACCAGGGCCACGCCCACCGTCTCCCCCCCCCGGTGCGGGCAAACGCCGCGCTCGCATTCCACCCCGGACTCGGCAAGGTGCTGCTGTTCGGAGGGGGCGTGGGGCAGAGCGATGCGGACCTCCGGGCCGGCCAGCTGGGAGACACGTGGGCCTGGAACGGGGTGGACTGGGGAGAGGTGGGGCAGTTCGCTTCGGGACTGTCCGGTGCGGGGCTCGCCTACCCGTCAGATGGCGCGCGGCTGATCCGCTTCGGCGGTTGGTCGGGCGGGGTGCCGAGCGCCGCGAGCGCCACGCTGGAGTCGTTGCGGACCCGGGGCTCGGGGTGCTCGGCTGCGGCCGAGTGCGCCCCGGGGCACTGCGTGGACGGGGTCTGCTGCGGCACGGCATGCGCGGGCGGTCCGGCGGACTGCCAGGCGTGCGCCATCTCGGCGGGCGGCACGGCGGACGGCACCTGCACGCCGCTCACGGGCACGGCCTGCGACGACCAGGACGCCTGCACCACCGCGGACACCTGCAGCCAGGGGACCTGCCTCGGGGGCGTCAGTCCCTGTGCCTCGGGCTCCGCCTGCACCAGCGGCCCCAACGGCCCCACGTGCGGCAGCTGTCCCGCCGGGACCTGGTCCACGGACGGCTCCGGCGCCGCGGCCTGCGTCCCGTGTGATGCCGGGTTCTTCTCCAGCGCAGGCGCCACGTCCTGCTCGCCGTGTCCCTTCGGCCAGTTCTCCTCGTTCGCGGGCGCCGCCGCGTGCACCTCCTGCCTACCGGGCACGTTCGCGGACACGAGCGGCGCCATGGGCTGTGTACCGTGCCCCGCCGGCACCCACTCGCCCGTCGCAGGCTCCGCGGCCTGCACGCCGTGCGCTGCCGGCAGCTTCAGCACGGTCTCCGGCGCCGCGGCCTGCACGCCCGCCACGCGCTGCCCCGCCGGGACGAGGGAGGACAGCGCGCCCTCCGCCACCAACGACCGCACCTGTACGCCGTGCGCGGCGGGCACCTTCACCGCCACGGCGGGCGCGTTGGTCTGCACCGCCTGCCCCGCGGGCACCACCTCCGTGGCCGGCGCGAGCGCCTGCACCCCCTGCCCCGCCGGCGCCTCCGCTTCCGCCGACGACACGGCCTGCACCCCGTGCGCGGCGGGCACCTTCACCGCCACCGCGGGCGCGTTGGCCTGCACCGACTGCCCCGCAGGCACCACCTCCGTGGCCACCTCGAGCGCCTGCGCCCCCTGCCTCGCCGGCTTCTTCTCCACCGCGGGGGCAGCCGCCTGCTCCCCGTGCGCTCCCGGAAGCTTCTCCTCGTCCTCTGGCGCCGCGGCCTGCACGCCCGCCCTGCCCTGCCCCGCCGGGACGAGGGAGAGAAGCGCGCCCACCGCCACCTCCGACCGCGCCTGTACGCCGTGCGCGGCCGGCACCTCCGCCGCCACCGCCGGCGCCGCGGCATGCACGGCGTGCGCTGTGGTGGTGGCTGCTCTCGCTGGTGCCCGCGTGTGACGTGCGCCCCCTTCCCGCACCGCAGCAGGAGGTGGAGCTGGCGGAGGTGAACGCCGGGGGCCGGGACGGGGCAGCGCGCGCGGGCGGACGGAGGGCAACGCCGGACGAGGAGAAGCTGCTCGCCGGGCGCGGGGCCGGAGGGGGGCCGCTTCCCCGCGGTGCGGTGGGCGAGTCGGTGGCGGTGGATTTTCGGACGGGGGCGCGGCGGCGGCGGGCGGCGGCGGGCCGGGGCTGGGTGCCGGAACGGATCCCCTGACGCGCACCGTGCTGCAGGACCTGCTGCTCGAGGCGCCTGAAGGGTACCGGCGCGCCGTGACGGAGAGCCATGCCCACGCGGGACCTCGCGACGATGCCGCGGGGCTCCTGATGCACGGGGCTTTCACCGAGGCGATGTACCGCCCGGTTGCCCCGGGGCGGCCCACCTACACCCTCTCGATCAGCGACCTGACCGCCCAGCTGGGGCCCACGGCGACCGACCAGTTGATCTCGGAGATTGCCCAGACGGGCGGCGAGCGCGAGCGGAGGGGAGGGCGGCTGCAGCGGCGGGTGACGGAGGAGGGCGAGCACATCCTCGCGACCGAGTTCGAAACGCACGCCGATCCTGCCCGGCGGCAGGCCCGCGCGGAGTGGGTGGTCGGCCGGCGGTACAAGGTGACGGCGACCGCGCAGGGGGAAAGGCTTGAGGCGTTGCTGCGCTGGGCAGGCCAGGTGGACCTGGCCGCCCTGGAGGCACGCGCGAAGGCGCAGAGGCCGGTCGAGCAGGGGCGCCTACTTCGCAGCCGCCCGCGCCTCGATCTCGGACACAACCCGGCGGTCCCGCGCGAGCGGCTCCAGTCGGACCTGCTCTGTCACGTCGCGCAGGACCACGACCGCGCCCACCGGGTCGCCGCTCCGGTTGCTGACCAGGTTCACCACGCGCTCGTACCAGGCAACCCTTCCCCCGTCTTCGAACGCGAAGGGACGGGTGCCCTCCGCCTTCGGGACCGGAGAGGGAGGCAGCAGGCGCTTCCACGGTTCGGCGATGACCTCGCTGGCCGGCTCGCCCAGGGCCCGCGGCAGCTCGAGCCCGAGCGTCTCGGCGGCGGTCCTGTTTGCGCCCGCGAGCCGCCCGACGCTGTCCAGCACGAGCACCGCCCAGGGCAAGTTCGTGACGACGGCCGCGTGGGCAATGGGCACGAGGGAAAGGGTCCCGTACCGGAAGAGCGACCACATCCAGCCGCGGCAGGTCACGGCGAGAAAGAGGGGCGCGAGGTTGATCCCCGGCAGAGGCCCCACGCCGAGGTTGTGCGCCAGGTAGAAGGGGAGCGGGAGCAGGCAAGTCCACGGCATCAGCGTCACCTGCTTGCGCAAGACGGGGGAGTCATGGCGCAAGGCCTGCACGACGATCACCGCGCCGAAGAGCGAGATCCCGAAGCCCACCGCGGCCTGGAGGGCGCCCAGTGGGCCCATGCGCTCCCTGAGGAGCCCCAGTCCCCGCGCGTGCTCGGTCTCGAAGCCATGCCTGAAGAGCCGATGCTGGTCCATGGTGAGCGCAAGCGGAACGGAGAGTACCGGGACCGCCAGCAGGGCCGCCCAGGCCTTGCGGCTGAGCCACCGGGGTTCACCGATGACGGACTGCACCAGCGCCAGGCCCGCGGGGGGAACGAACGGGACGAACAGGAACCTGCACTTGAACCAGAACACCTTCGCTTCGAGTCCGCTTGCCCGCAGCTCCTGGCCGGACGCGAAGGCCCAGCCCACTGCGAGGATCATGCTCAGGGCGAGCAGGCGCGCGGTCTTCGCCTGCGACCGCACGAGCGCGAACAGGCCGAGCACGAGGCTCAGGCCGATGCTCGCGAAAACGAGGGCTGGGAACCACGCGGAGAAGGGAATGACTGGCACTCGCGGGCGCGGCGTTTCACGTCACCCCGGCGAGAGCGGTGGGGCAGGCCGTTACAGACCTGCATTCCAGCCAACGCTGACCCCGGCTCCCTACCGCACGTCCACCGTCCGGGAGATCCACGCGGTCCCCCCGCGACCGTCGCGTGCCACCACGTGGAAGGTGACCGAGCCGTCCCCGGCATCCGGCGTGTAGCGCGTGGAGGAGAGGTCTTCGTCGTCCCCTTCGGCGGGAGCGAGGGAGCGGAAGAAGCCGATTCGCCCTTCCCCCGTCGCGTGCCAGGAGAACGCCATCGGTTCCAGCCGGGCGCCACCGTCTGGGAGGAGGAACGTCTCGCGGCTGCCCTCGCCGAGGACGGGAACAATCTCCACCTCCTCGCCTGCCACCAGCGGTCCCTGGAGCTTCCCCCCGTCCAGCTGCAGGTCCACGAGCGCCGGGTTCTGGTTGGGCGCGTCCGTGAACCGGAACGCCACCTGCCGCACGCCGCGCTCTCCCTCGCACTCGAACCCCACGAAGAGCGGGATGCTGGCGGGTTGGAGTGGAACGCCGGGCGGCGGGGGGGTGATGCCGGTCAGGGCCTGCACGGCGGGTTCCAGCAGGGACAGGCGGCCGTCCGGGAGATCCACCCCGTCCTTGCCGGGGCACTCGAAGTCCGCGGCGTACGGATTGGCCGGCCTGCAGAGCGCGAAGCGGACAGCAGGCGCACCGCCGTCCGGCGAGACGGACAACGCGAACAGCTGGACCTGCAGCGCAGCGGGCGGCCCGGCCGGCGACAGCGGCGCGGACAGCTCCGCAGGTTCCGCCCTCACGGCGAGCACGCGGGGCCGCTTCACCTGGGACTGCCGCTCGAAGTCCATGTTGCACGCGACGAGCAGCAGCGTGGCGAGCGTGGCGAGGAACCGGGGCGCGCGACGGGACATCAGAACCTCCCCTTCACGCCCAGGTTGGGGATGAGCGGGATGCCGGAGAAGTAGGCGCGCTGGCGGTAGTCATAGCTGTACGTCACGCCCTCCACGGACGGGTTGTTGTAGGCGTTCAGGACCTCCAGGAACGCCTCCAGCGTCCACTGCTCGAAGGTGAAGGTCTTGTCCAGGCGGACGTCCAGCTGGTTGAAGGCGGGGAGCCTACCGCTGTTCACCGCGCCGAAGGACGGGATGTACACGTCCGAGAGGTCGTCCCGGCGCGCCCCCACCACCGGCGTGAACGGGTTGCCGGTGGCGTAGCGGAAGCGGGCCCCCAGCTCGAACCCGGCGGGCAGCTGGTAGCTCCCGATGAGGGTGAGCACGTGCGTCTGGTCGTTGTCGAACGGGCGCCACTGCTCGCCGGGGCGGTCTATGCGCTCCGAGCGGGACATCGTGTACGACAGCCAGCCGAAGAAGCGGTCCGAGAGCTGCCGCCGGACGAAGAGCTCCACGCCCTGCACCCGGCCAATGCCGTCGTTGTTGAGCCGCTCGGGAACCTGTTCTCCGCCCCGCTCCACCTTCTTGCTGGAGCTCACCGTGAGCCGGCTGAGCCGGTTGTAGAAGACCTCCGCGGAGAGGAACCAGGCCTGCGCGGGGCGCCACTCCACGCCCACGCTGGACTGGTGGCTGCGGGAGCCGAGCAGTTCCGGGTTGCCGAACCGGGAGGTGGGATCCCCCTGCGAGGGGAACGAATGGTACAGCCCCGTCCCGCCCTTCAGCGTCCAGGCGTCGTTCAGTGCCCAGCGCGCCGCGATGCGCGGGGAGAAATCCCGGCGGGGGCGGGCCTGCTCCGTGTAGATGTAGGACTCGGAGCGGATGCCCGGCACCACCAGCAGCCCCGGCAGCGGCTTCCAGCGCGCCTCCAGCCAGGTGGCCGGGTAGTACTGGATGAAGTCCCTGGCCGTGGCCTGCACGCGCTCCAGCGCGGCCCCGGGGATGTTGGGCTCGCCCTCGCGATTGCCGCCCCCCTCGCGAAGGTCCGCCACCACGGTGGCCTGCTGGTTGTTGACGTCAATGCCGCCCGCGAGCGTGAGCCAGTCCGCGAGCGCGTACTCGGTGGTGTGACGGAGCGTCTGCTCCACGAACTGCACGTCGATGCCAAAGGCGCTGCCCACCTTCAGCGTGGTGCCCCCGCGCCCCACCATGGCCTGCGTGTCGAAGCGCCAGCGGTCCCCGCCGTAGCGGTGGCGCAGCCGCACCTGGTCGAAGCGCGTCCGCACGAGGAACGTTCCCGAGAAGCTGGGATCCGCGCTGGTGGGCCGGTCAATGGCCGTCTCGGACACGTCGTCCGAGGTGAGCGCCAGCAGCGAGAAGGAGTTGCGCGGCGTGGCCCGCCACTCCACCCGGGCCTGCGCGTCGTAGTAGCGGGGGGCCACGGACAGCTGGGCGGGGCCGCCCGCCGGCAACGCCGACAGCAGCGCGTCCACGTAGCTGCGCCTGCCGGCCAGCGCCACGGTGACCGAGTCCCCCACGGGCCCCTCGACGAGCCCGCTTGCCTCCAGTACGGAGACCGAGGCGGTGCCGCCCCACCGGTCCTTCCGGCCCGCGCGGCTCTTCACGTCCACCACGCCGCCAATGGCATTGCCGTACGCGGCCGGGAAGTTGCCTGGGAGGTAGTCCAGCGCCTCCAGCAGGTCGGAGTTGTAGACGGAGGTGAGCCCCACGAAGTGGAACAGCACCGGGATGCGGATGCCGTCCAGGTAGATGCCGGACTGCTGGGGCGTGGTGCCGCGGATGGCAATGGCGCCGCCGTTGAAGGCCGGCCGGGCCACGCCGGGGAGGTTCTGCACCACCTTGAGCGAGTCCCCCTGGCTCCCGGGGATGCGCTGCACCTCCGTCACCTGCAAGGTCGTGCGCGACACCTCCTTGCGCTCCCGCACCTCGCGCACCGTGGTCTCGTAGCCGCTGCCCGCCAGCCGCCGCACGTAATAGGTGACTTCCAGCTTCTCGCCCGCGCGGAAGGTCTCGCGCGTCTCGAAGGGCTCGTGGCCCTGTGCCACCACCAGGACGCGCTGCTCTCCTTCCGGGACCTCCACGAGTTCGAAGCGGCCCCCGGGGCCGGAGATCGCCGAGAGCCCTGCCTCCGGCAGCGCGATCTCCACCCCCACGAGCGGCGTTCGCGTTCCCCGCTGCACCACGCGCCCGGCGATGAGCCCGGCGGGGCGAACGGGCGCGGGGGACGTGCCGCCGTCCGTGGCATCCGGCGGAGGTGAGGCGGGCGGCGGGGCCGTCCAGTCGAAGCGGTAGTCAAAGCGGATGCGGACCGCGCTCGGCACGCCGTCCACCGTGGCGGGCGTGAAGCGGTATTGGCGGATGGCCTCCATGGCCGCCTCGTCGAAGCCGTTGCCCGCGGGCTCCACCACGCGGGCCTCGAGCACGGCGCCCGCCTCCGAGATGTCCACCTCCAGCCCCACCACGCCGGACAGTCCACCGGCTCGGGCCGCCTCGGGGAAAACGGCCTCCACCGCCTCCAGCACCGAGGGGGGAACCACCACGGGCGGGGCGCCCCCATCCGGGGACTGGGACAGGAACAACGCTGCGAGGAGGAGGAGCGGCGCGGTCATCGTTTGCTCTCAGCGCACGCTGGAGGTGGCAGGGCGGTCCTCTCTATGCGTCACGCCACCCCTCGCGCCACCCCTTTATCCACCCCGGGGGGGGCGCTCGGGGCATGCGCCCCGCGCGCTTCCAGTGCCGAACCGGTTGCCGTCCCCAGCGAAGGGCCGGCTCGGGACAGCGATGCGGCTGTACGCGCCACGGCGGGAGGCGCTGGATGGCCGTTGGGTGCCTCCGCCGGTCAAGCGGCTGGAGAACGCGAAGTCGCCCTGATGGCTCGCGGTGCTGGCCGGACTCACCCGGACACCGGTGGAAGGGGCGCAGTTGTCGCGATCCATGGCGGGCGCCGCGCGCCAGCTCCGCGGATTTCCTGGAGCCGGGCCGTGGCGCGGGCGTTGCCAACGCCCCACGCGGCATGTCCCCTTCCCGCCGCGCTCCCGAGTTCCACGCCCCGCTGACGCTGGCAGCGCTCGTGCTGCTCATGGTGAACGACCACCTGCTGAAGCCCGCGCTGCACAACGCGGTGACGGGAAAGCTGTCGGTTCTTGCAGGCTGCTTCCTTCTGCCCCTGTTCGCCTCCGCGGTGCTGGCGGAGACGCGGGGAGGACCGGTGGAGCGGCGGGTGCGGGTGGGGGCGTGGGCAACACTCGGGCTGTTCGTGCCCATCAAGCTATCCGCGGGGGCAGCAGGCGCGGTGGCGCGCGCGCTGGAGGTGGCCTCTGTCCCGCTCGGGCTCGGCCACCAGCACATCACCGCGGACCCGACCGACCCGCTGGCCCTCCCCATGGTGTCCCTCGCCGTCCTCTACGCACGAAAGGCAAACGCATGAAACGGGTCCTCGAGCTTGGCCTCCTCGCCTCCACCGCGCTGGCGCTGGTGGCCACATCCCGCGCGCCGGTCACCTGCGCCCCCGACGCGCTGCCGTTGCAGTCCAGCAGGGGCTGCGGCGCGGCGGGGGTGGTGCTGGTCACCACGGCCGCGGACTGCACGCTGCAGGTGGATGGGGCGACGGACGCGGGGCTGCCTGCCACGGGGCTGGCGCGGGGCCAGGTGCCGGACGCGGGGGCGCTCCAGGGCTTCTCGCTCTTCGGGACCGTGGGGGACGGGGGCATCCCGCTTGCGTGCAGCGCGGTTCCGCCGGACGGGGGGCTCGCGCTCGCGTGCGAGCCGGCCTGCGGCGAGGACGCGGGGGCCTGCGAGGGGGCCTGCACGGGCCAGTTTGTCCCGGTCCCCTAGGGGCCCCTGGGATCACCGGGCCATCGGGGGCGCGGGGCGTGCTTCACCACCGCCGCGCGCGCCGCGGCCTCCACGCCCAGCGCGTCGAACACCTGCCCGAGCCGGCGGGCATCCGGCAGCGCCGAATGGATGCGCTCGAGCGCGTCCACGCGGACGGCGACGGGGCCGAGCCACTCGTAGCCGTAGGCCCGGGCGTCCCGGCCGCCCATCACGTCCCGCCCTACCACCGCCGCAACGGGCACACCCGGCGGCCGCGGCAGTCCCTCGAACAGGGCGGTCAGCATTGCGCGCCGCTCGAACGCCACCGACGTCGTGGCCGCCTCCACGAGCAGGAAGCGGGCGCCCTCGCGAACCCCGAGTCCCTCCAGCTTGCGCCGGGAGTCTTCATCCAGGAGACCGACCTGCTCGAGCAGCGCGGCGTCCTTGGGCGCAATGCCCAGCCCCTGCGCGAAGCGCCACGCGAGCGCCCGAAGCGGGGCGGCGCGTCCTTCCGCCGACAACGCCTCGGCGGGGAAGCCCCCCATGGCCGAAGACAGGAGGTCCCGCGCGCAAGCAGCCAGCCTGCGCTCGAGCCGCGCGCGCTGGCCACCGTTCCACGCGTCCGCGTCCACGAGCGCCACGCCGGGCTTGAGGCGGTCCTGTCCCTTCACCAGGCGTCCCACCGCCTCCCCCTTGAGGGAGATGCGCCCCAACGCGTCCACGTTCAGCGCCTCGCTGCACGCCTCTACCACGCGCTGCACGAACGCCTCCGCGTCCGGTCCGCTGTCAACGAGCCGCGCGAGCTGGGCGAACGGCCCGCTCGCCACCTTCGCCGGGGCCGTGGCACGCCGCCGCCTTGCCGCCTGCGCAGAACGCTGGACGAAGCGCTCCACGAGCCGCTGGTGGAGCGCGTCCCCCAGCGCGTCTTCAATGGCGCGTGTTTTTCCCTGCCAGGAGGCGGCGTCCGCCACCCATGCATGCCGGTTGGAGATGTACGTCCACGTACGGATCGCCTCGAGGCGGGAGGTGAGGACGTGGAGGTCTCCCGAGAGGTCATCGAGCGGGGCCACCTTCTGGCGCAGCCAATCCTGTCGAAGCTGGCCGTCACCTCCGGCCAGCTGCAGAAACACCTCCCGCAGGGTGCGCAGGTGCTCGCCGAGCAGGTCCTTGCGGAAGTCGGGTACACGGCACACCTCCCACAGGAGGGCCACCCGCTCGGGAGTGGTCGCCAGCCGCGCGACCTCGTCGTCGGAGGCGAGTGCCTTCAAGGCGTCGAAGTCGTCGGCGCGCTCCACGCGCCAGAAGAGCGCCTGGCCGGGCGCCGCCGAGAGCGAGTCGAGCAGCGCGCCGGGGCTGCTGAAGTCCAGCTCGGCGCTTCGCCACACCAGCCGCTCCACGGCGGGGAAGCGGTGCGCCTCGATGGAGGCGACGACGCGCGGGGCGAGCGCCGGGGCCGAGGTGAGGGTGCCGAACGCGCCGTCCTTCACGTGGCGGCCGGCCCTGCCGGCAATCTGTCCCAGCTCGTCCACCGCGAGCGGCCGTTGCTCGAAGCCGTCGAACTTCGACAGCGACGCGAAGGCAATGCGCTCCAGGTCCAGGTTCAGCCCCATCCCGATGGCGTCGGTGGCGACGAGGTACTGCACCTCTCCCGCCTGGTACAGGGCGACCTGGGCATTGCGCGTGCGGGGCGACAGCGAGCCAAGTACCACGGCCACGCCGCCGCGGAGCTCCCGGAGCGCGTGCGCCAGCTCGTAGACCCGGTCCGTGGAGAACGCGACCACGGCAGAGCGCGGCGGGAGGCTCTTGAGCGAGCACGCCCCAAAGCCCCTGAGCTGGGACAGCCGCTCGCTGCGCCGGAACGTCACCCCGGGGACCAGCGCGCTCAGCGCCGGGCGCATGGACTCGGCGCCGAGGAACCAGGTCTCCCGGCGCCCGCGCGCGTGCAGCAGCCGGTCCGTGAACACGTGGCCGCGCTCGCGGTGGGCACAGAGCTGGATTTCATCCACCGCGAGGAAGTCCACCGGGAGCCCCACCGGCATGGCCTCGACGGTGCACACCCAGTACGAGGGGTGTGGGGGCACGCGCTTCTCCTCCCCCGTGACGAGCGCCACCCGCGCCTCCCCCACCCGCGCCGTCACCCGGTCGTACACCTCCCGCGCGAGCAGGCGCAGCGGCAGGCCGAGCATGCCGCTGTCGTGCTCGAGCATCCGCTCGATCGCGCGCCAAGTCTTCCCCGTGTTGGTGGGGCCCAGCTCCGCGACGACGGGTGCCAACTGCTCCACCCCTACTTGCTTCCACCCTCGGCGACGACGGCGGCCTCGACCTCGCGGACGGCGTCATCGACCAGCTTGAGCGCCTTGACGCGGCGGCCGCCCTTGTCGGGCGGGGCGGTCTCCAGGTTGTCCCGGGCGGCCTTCAGCCTGGGTTGGGGCGAGGCCAGGGCGGGCATGCCGGCCAGGGCGAGCGCGGCGGCCAGCGTCAGGGACGGGGTGGGACGGAACATGGTGACTCCCGGGGGCGCAGGGGCAGTTGGGACTGGCGCCCGTGCCGCGCGCCCTGGCACGAGCCCACGGCGGACGGTACCTCAACGCACCGCAACCGTCCGGGAGTTCCGCGGGGTCCCCGGCAAAACTCCGCCCCGCGGGGCCGGGCTGGCAACCTGCCGCGGGTTGGAATAGCCAGCGTGCGCAGGCGCCCCGCCCCTTCCCCGGCCCGCAGCACGGTGGTCCTGCTCCTCGCCTGCACCTTGCTGGCGTGCGCGCATCCCGCGCCGGTACGGGCGGTTCCGGGCGCGGCGCCGAGGCGGGTGCTCGTGGTCCTCACGAGCCATGACCGGAAAGGGGATCAGCCGAGCGGCTTCTTCCTCTCCGAGGCCACCCAAGGACGTGGCCGCCTTCACCAACCAGGAGGAGCGCGCCGTGAAGCTGGACAACGTGGTGCCGTTCTTCCTCGCGGACCGCCTGGTGGAGCGCGGCGCGCGCCACCTGCCTGCCCCCGACTTCAAGGCGCAGGTGGTGGTCAGCGAGCGGCTCGTCACGGGACAGAACCCCGCGTCGGCCAGGGGCGTGGCGGAGGCCATGGTCCGCTTGATGGGGCCTCGCTGAGCTGAGGGGGACACCCGGATGCACACCGAGCAGAACGCGCGCGGCGAAACGCTGATGCATCGCGCGCGGAGGGAAGCGTGGACCGGCCCATCCCGCCGCCCCGCCGCGCTGCCCGCTGCCTGGGCCGGGGGCGGGGCCGCCGGGCGCCGTGAGGGCGCACCGGCCTGCTACCCGTCCGACTGTGCCGCGAGCGTCCTCAGCCCCTCGGCCACCTCGGCCGCGTGGGCCTTCTGGGGGACGTGGCCACCGCTGGCGAACCGCAGCCGCGGTCCGGGCGGCAGGGCCGAAGCCAGTTCGGAGAGGATGGCGGGCTCGATGAGCGGATCGTCCTCGCACCACGCCGCGAGCGTGGGCAGCGCCAGCCCCCGTGGCCACCGGCGTGGAGCCGAAACCCGGGAGCTCCACGCAAACCACCCGGGCGCGGCCTGCCAGGTGGGGGACCAGCCAGCGGAAGTCCCGGGCGGAGCCCGGCAGCCCGTGGACGCACACCACGGCCGGACCGCGGCCTGCGTCCTCGAGCGAGGCCCACCCCTTCGACAGCTCGACCCTGCGCGCGGCAGGAACGCCGGGAGCGGCCCCGTTCAAGGGGGGCTCCCGGCCCACGCCGCCCCGGGAGCCGCGCCGGCCGCGCGACGGGTG